>JALVWV010000001.1 GCA_027023145.1 Campylobacteraceae bacterium
GGCGTATTTCTCAAAGACATCCTTGAAGAACACCTCTACCGCATGGCCGAAGATGATTGGATCGGAGACTTTCATCATAGTTGCTTTGAGGTGAATCGACCAGAGAACCCCTTTCTCTTTGGCTTCTTCGATGCTCTTGGCGAGAAAAGCACGCAGGGCTTTGGCCGACATGAAGGCAGCATCAAGCACTTCTTTATCCAGCGCATCAATCTCTTTGAGGAGTTCTACTCCCCCCTCTTTTTTATGGAGTTCAATGCGGACTTTTCCTGCACCATCTTTGATGATCGATTGTTCGCTGGCATAGAAATCTCCCTCCTCCATGTAGGTGACATACGTTTTGGCATCGTCGGCAAATGGACGGAGTTTGTGGGGATTATTTTGGGCAAACTTCTTGACCGCTTTGGCGGCACGGCGATCGGAGTTCCCTTCGCGCAGGACAGGGTTGACAGCCGAGCCGAGGCACGTGTTGTACTGGAGACGGATCGCTTTCTCCTCTTCGGTTTCCGGGTTTTCCGGAAAATCCGGGAGGGCATACCCTTGACTCTGAAGTTCGGCGATGCATGCTTTGAGTTGTCCGATCGATGCAGAGATGTTGGGGAGTTTGATGATGTTGCCATCGGGTTGTTTGACCACCTGCCCAAGGTACGCCAACTCATCGTCGATACGCTGATCTTCGTTGAGGTAGTCACGCATAGTCGCGATGACCCGTCCGGCGAGTGAAATGTCACGCTCTTCGACATTGAGCCCGGCGGCTGCGGTAAACTTCTGCACGATGGGGAGCAGAGAATAAGTAGCCAGTGCCGGCGCCTCGTCGATTTTGGTCCAGATGATGGTGGGGAGTGAACTCATGGTGGGTTCTCCTGTATGTGTGTAATATTTGCATAGAGATTGTAGCAATTTGCAACACCGTTACACGTTAAACAGGGTAAAAAAGTTGAGGGGGAGTTATAGGTGTTTCTTAACGATACAATCGAGTCGTCTCTTTTGAAGGTTTACCATACACTTACGAGGTTCTGTTCTGCGCCAACCCCCTAAGCTCTTTCATGCGCTGAGTGGTCATTTCCATCCGGCATCCATCGCCATTGAGCCCATCAATCGTGCCGCCGGTGCGACCGTACTCAAATCCACATTTGGCATCCCGGTATGTGATCCATGCCCGCTGTACCGACCGAAGTTCGACACGTTTGGCCGGGGAGAGAGACCGCAAGGCATCCCGATAAGCAATGTTGAGTTGTGCATCAAGACGCGTAAGCTCTCGGTGATTGCACTCGCGCATACGCGATGTCACCCCGCCGCTGTGATCGATGCACGTATTGTAGTTCTCCTCCTCCATACGTTTCTGAGGTGCCAACACAAAACGACGCACCTCATCGAACGTTTTACAGAGCCGTTTACTCGGCGTGCAGTAGATCCGTACCCCACGAGAGTTGACCATCGTTCGGCACGAGCGGGGCGTGATCGAATTGTCACTGTAATAATCCAGACGACATCGATCCCATCCGTTCGCAAGCTCGACAGAGACCATATCCCCTTCATACACCGGGGAGACAAAACGCATACTTCCTTCACCCCAGCCATACGAAAGGGTCATCAGCCATAGGATTGTGATGTGTCGTAACATGCAGTGGTTCCTTATATTGTAAAAAATGCGGAAGCTCCGCATGAGAAGAAGAGTGAAAAACTTTTATGGCTGTGTTGTTGTAAAACTTTTCATCGTCGCATACATACTCACAAGCAACGCACCCACAAAAGCAATAATACCTATTGCATATAAAATACTCATTTACAACTCCTCTAATTCTTTTATTTTTTTCAAACCGATTTTATTGAGCATGACAATAAAAACCGCCAGCATGATTATGGATACAATATCCAAAAGCAGCATCAGCGTTTCCGCTGTAGTATAATGATTGACAAGCCAACTAACCAGCCCCATTATGGCAGCCACACCCACTCCAATCCAAAATTTGATCCAACTGATCTCTTCTTTTTCTTTGTCAATTTTTCCCATGTCACATTATACCATAAATACAGTCATCTCAACTCGCTACCAACGCCTCTTCGGGATAAACCCCCAGCTCTCGCGCTTCGACGAGGAAGCCTTCTCCTACCCGGATTTTGGACTCGATGACGATGTCGGCAAGTTTACTCTTGATGTGCAGCTCCAGCGGGCGGCGGCCGGGGTGTTTTTCGGCGAGACAGAAGAGATCTTCGGCGATCTTGGGGTCGGGCATGAGATCGAGAGCGATGATGAGTGGGGGCTGTTCAGGCTCGGGAGTGTGGTGCTCCTCTTTTTTGATCTTGACTTTTTCTTTGCGGGCATCTTTGAGGGATTCGATCTTGAGGATGTTCATCCGGGTAAACTCCCCATCGCGTGTGACCTTGACCTTGAATGCGATCGGTTTGGTCATGTCAAAATCCTCCTCAAGCTCTTTGAGGCGGTTTTCAAACAGCATCAGCTCGATGTTGCCGTGCAAATCCATGATGTTGGCGATGCCGAATTTGTTCCCTTTTTTGCTGATCTTGTGGGTGATCTCTTCGATTCGCCCAATGATAAGTGCCTGCGATCCGTCGGCCAGATCCGCGATCTCAGAGCTGAGCGTGTAGTTGATCTTGGAGAGCTCCTCGCGATACTTATCCAGCGGGTGACCCGAGACATAGAAGCCGAGCGATTCTTTCTCAAACTCCAGTATCTGCATCGGCTCGTACTCGTCCATTTTGGTCAACTCCACCTCCACACTCGTCATCTCTTCTCCACCGCCAAAGAGTGAGCCGACCGCCATCTTTTTGGCTTCGGCTGCCTTTTTGGCCGCATCGACGATCTCCTCGATCTGCACCAGCATCGCCTGGCGTGAATACTCGAAACTGTCAAAGGCACCAGCCTTGATGAGGGCTTCGACCACCTTTTTGTTGACTTTGGTCGCATCGATCCGGGAGACAAAATCGCTCAGGCTGGTAAATTTTCCCTCTTTTCGCGCTTCGAGAATCGACCGGATGGCGATGTCTCCAGCTCCTTTGACCGCTCCGAGTCCGAAGATGACCGACTCTTTGCCGTCGATGTTGTCGGCGATAAACTCCAGATCGGAACGGTTGATATCGGGTGGGAGGAGCTGGATATCCATGTGTCCGAGCTCATCGACGTATTTGACGACTTTGTCGGTGTTGTTTTTCTCCAGCGTCAAGATCGCCGCCATGAATTCGGTGGGGTAGTAGTATTTGAGATACGAGGTGTAGAAAGTGACCATCGCATAGGCGGCTGAGTGGGATTTGTTGAATCCGTATCCGGCAAACTTGACGATCAAGTCGAAGAGCTCTTCGGCCTTGAAGCGATCGAAGCCCTTCTTCGCTGCCCCTTCGGCAAACTCGTCTTTGAGCTTGTCCATCTCCTCCTTGATCTTCTTCCCCATCGCCCGGCGCACGAGATCCGCCCCGCCGAGGCTGAAGCCCCCGATGGTCTGGACGATCTGCATGACTTGTTCCTGATAGACAATGACACCATAAGTAGGCTTGAGGATCGGTTCGAGCTCAGGAAACATGTAGGTAATCTCCGCCCGACCATGCTTGCGCTCGACAAAATCATCCAGCATCCCCGACTCCATCGGTCCCGGACGGTAGAGTGCCAGCATCGCGATGACATCTTCAAACCCATCTGGCTTGAGCTTTTTGGCCAGGTCACGCATACCGCTCGATTCGATCTGGAAGAGCCCGAGGGTTTCCCCGGTGCCGATGTACTCATACACTTTGGGGTCGTTGATGTCCTCTTCGACGAAGTTGATCCGTTTGCCGTGGCGCTTCTCGACGAGCTGAAGGGCTTCTTCGATGACGGTGAGAGTCTTGAGACCGAGGAAGTCAAATTTGATGAGGTCTACATCCTCAACGTACTTGCCGCTGTACTGCGTCGCCAGTGTGTCCATCCCGGAGGGTTTAAACAGCGGGGTTTTGAGCCAAAGGGGTTCATTGGAGATGACGACACCGGCAGCGTGGGTGCCGGCGTTACGGTTGAGCCCTTCGAGGGCTTTGGCAAATTTCCAGACACGCGCTGCCTGCGGATCGCTCTCGATGAGTTCTTTGATCTTGGGTTCTTTTTCGTACGCACCCTCCAGATCGATCCCCAGTTCATCGGGGATCAGCTTGGCAAAGGCATCGGCCTTGGAGTACGGCATATCGAGCACCCGTGCGACATCACGGATCACCCCTTTGGCCAGCAATTTACCAAAGGTGATGATCTGCGCGACGTTGACCCGACCGTATTTGTCCACCACATAGTCGAGGATCTCCTGCCGACGCGCCTGGCAAAAGTCCATATCGATATCCGGCATGCTCACCCGTTCAGGGTTGAGAAATCGCTCAAACAGCAATCCGTACGGAATCGGATCGATGTCAGTAATCCGCAGCGAATACGCCACCAGCGACCCGGCCGCCGATCCACGACCTGGCCCCACCGGAATCCCCATTTGCTTGGCGACATCGACAAAATCCCAAACGATAAGCATATACCCGGGAAATTTCATCGAGTTGATGATCTCGATCTCCGTCTCGAGGCGTTCCCGGTACTCGTCGTGCTTCTCTTCCGGGACGATCTTGAGACGCTCTTTGAGTCCTTCGCGTGCCTCGTGCATGAAGAGGACTTTGTCGTTCTCCAGCGAATACTCGACATCGGGCTCCGGCAGTGTCAATCCCACCGCTTCGGCACGCTCACGGGCAAATTTGAAGTTCGGGGGTGTGGGATTGCCCAGCTTGATCTCGAGGTTGCATTTGTCCGCAATCTCCTGCGTGTTCTCCAGCGCTTCAGGAATGTCAGCAAAGAGTCGTGCCATCTCTTCAGGGGACTTGACATAAAATTCCCGCACCGAGTGGCGCAGCCGGTCGGGATCGTCGTAGAGTTTGTTCATCGCGATACACATAAACGCCTCATGCGCCTCCCCGTCATCCTGCTCACTATAGTGGGTGTCGTTGGTCGCGACAATCTTGATTCCGGTCTCTTGCGAAAGGCGGATGATATCCTTGTCGATCCGCTGCTGATCGCCGATCCCGTGCCGCATAATCTCGAGGTAAAAATCCTCCCCAAAAAGCTCCTTATAGCGCAGCGCCACTGCTTTGGCCTCTTCGTACCCTTTGGCACCGTTTTTGAGGTTGCGCTCCGAGAGGTTAAGGTTCCAGTTGATCTCCCCCTGCAAACACGCCGAAGAGCACACCAGCCCCTCGGCATGGTCTTTAAGTAGATTCCAGTTGATCCGGGGGTAGTAGTAAAAGCCGTCGATGTAGGCTTTGGAGCTTAGCAGCATGAGGTTTTTGTACCCGACGTCGTTTTTGGCATACAGGCACAAGTGGTACCGCTGACGCACGCTTTTGTCCCCGATATCCTCCTGATTGTGCAGGTACGCTTCCATCCCGATGATTGGTTTGATCCCCTCTTTACGC
>JALVWV010000002.1 GCA_027023145.1 Campylobacteraceae bacterium
AACCTCCCTCACCCTCTTTTTCGTCACGTCGGTGATTTTCTCCACCATTTACACACCGCAGGCGATCTTACCGCAGTTGCAGGGGGCGTTTGGGCTTTCGATGGCTCAGACCAATCTGTTGTTGACTGGGATGTTGTTTGTCCTGATGGTCGCGACACCGTGGTATGCACCGATCGCCGGGCGGTATGGGGCGCGGCGGATCATGGGGGTGGCGACGTTTTTGTTGATGGCTTCGGTGGGGCTTTCGGCGGTGGCGGAGAGCTTCGGTGTGCTGCTGGGGAGTCGGATACTTCAGGGGCTCTTCGTGCCGGGGATCACAGCAATCATGCTCTCCTATGTGCAGGCGATCTATCCGCCGGAACATCGAGGGCTGGGGATGGGCGTTTACATGGGGGCGACAGGTTTCGGGGCAGTGATGGGACGGCTGGTGGCTGGCTGGGTGACGCAGGGGTACGGCTGGCGGGCGGCGTTTGGGGTATTCGCGGTGTTGCTCCTCGTGGCGCTGATGGCGATGCTTCGGTATCTCCCCGATACTCCCGCGACCCCCAAACGATCCGCCGATACCGCCCGCATCCGCACTTACCTCACTGATCCGGCGATCCTCTCCATCCTCATCATCCCCACGGTGGTCTTCTTCGCCTTTATGGCGGTGACGACGTTTGCCACGTACCATCTGGCTACGGCACCTTACCACCTCGGTGCCGGAGCGCTGGGGAGTGTATATCTGATCCTCCTGCTCGGTGTCGCCGCCAGCCTCATGGCCGGACGTATTACCCCACCAACTATATACCCAAACGTTTGATGCTGCAATTTCGTTCATAATCAAGGCAGATTTTTGAAGGACTCGCCGTAGCGAATTCAAAAAAATCTAACACAGAGTATGGGCGAAAGTGCTGCACCCTTCGGGGAGAGCGATACGAGACGACCTGCACGCAAAAAAATCTTTGAATTGACTACGGCCAGTCCTGCAGATTTTTTCACGCACATCTCATCTCGTCTCGTTCTCTCAAACGTTTGGGTATATAGTTGGTGGGGTAATAACTCCGATCGGATCGGGCGGGTGCAGGTACTGGGGATCGGGATCGGCTCGCTTCTGCTGGGCATCCTCCTCACCCTCACCGCCCCCCTGCCCCTCATCATCCTCGGCATTGGACTGGTCACCATCGGGATGTTTACCGTCCAATCTGTCACCCCCACCCACCTCGGCGACCTCGCCCCGGATGACAAACCCACCCTCGCGGTGCTCTATCAGACCTTTTTCTATTTTGGCGGCGCGATGGGGACGATTCTGCCGGCTGTAGCATGGCAATATGGGAAGTATACCGGAGTGGGGATGCTGGCGTTTGGGCTGGTGGTTCTTGGGGTGGTGCCGTTGGCACTTGTGTTGCGACGGAAGTGACATTCATAGTATCACTTCTACTCTCGTTCTGAAGCTAAAGAAGCTGTGAAAGAACTCAGTAATAAAGGAGTAGGGACTTCAGTCCCGTATAACACAAGCCTCTATAAAATGGAATTATTTTAACGGGGCTAAAGCCCCTGCTCCTAAAAAGTGTATATTCTTTCACAGTCACCTGAGCTACGGAACGAGTAAAATATAATCATAACACTTTTATGTTATGATTATACACTTATCCATAACAGGAAAATGATATGAATACAAAAAAGTGGATTTGGCAGCATGAGGACTTTCCCTATTTTGTGCACGATTATGCCCAGCTCGAACCCAGCATCTTCCGTCTCATAGAAAAGAGCGGCGAGCTCAAAGGGAAGATGAGTTACCTCGCTCAAAATGAGCAGGATATTTTGTCGGTAGAAACTTCGATGAGTGAGATTGTGGCAACCTCACTGATAGAGGGAGTGGAACTGAGACGGGAAAGTGTGCGCTCATCTTTATACAAGAAATTGGACATAACTTTCGACAGAGAACACGATGTATCCACGCGAAACAGCGATAGTCTGACTGAGCTCTATCTCGACAGCCGCTTCAATCAGGAAGCCTTGTCCATCGAGCGGCTTCACACATGGCACCGGGCTGTTTTTGCCGAGTATGAGTCCATTCTTCACCCCGTGACCAAAGGGGCATTTCGTACACACGATGATATGCAAATCGTCTCAGGTGCCATCGGGAGGGAGGTTGTCCATTACGTTGCTATGCCTCACAAACAGATACAACCCTCCCTCGAAGATCTCCTCGAGTATGTCAACCACAGCGCAGATAATTTCATCATCAAGAGTGCCGTAGCCCATTTGTGGTTTGAGTCGATCCACCCGTACGATGACGGCAATGGGCGGATCGGTCGTGCCATCGTCAACTACATTTTGGCCAAAGACGGTGGTTTGGACAATCGATACTACTCGATCTCAACGGCGATCAATGAAGACCGGCGCGGATACTACGATGCTCTTGAGAGCAGCCAGGTCGTATCGCCGGGGAGCCCTCTGGACATCACCTCCTGGATCGCATGGCATACTCAAAGTATCGAGCGCTCCATCGACATCTCACTCCGTACCATCGAAAATGTTGTCGAAAAAACACGTTTTTACGACAAAATCAAACACGTCAAACTCAACGAAAAGCAAAACAAGGTCATCAACAAACTTCTTGATTATGGAGCAGGGAATTTTGAAGGAGAACTGACAAACAAAAAATACAGAGCCATCACCAGAACCGATGCCGTCACCGCTTCACGCCATCTCAAAGATTTGGTCACCAAAGGCATCCTGCGCCCCATAGAAGGATACAGTGGTCGTAATACGCGATACGAGCTTGCCCTATGATGTCCGCGATGAAACCCAGGATGAAACTCCCACCGATCCTCCAAACTCTCTCCACCCAGCTTGCCCGCCATCATGCCAGAGCCATCGTCGTAGGCGGAAGCGTGCGGGATCATTTTTTGGGCATGCGTATCAAGGATTATGATGTGGAGGTATATGGGCTTGAGAACCTGGAGCAGTTAACCACGATCTTGGAGGCGTACGGCTCGGTCAATCTCGTGGGCAAGAGCTTTGGGGTGTTGAAATTGTCGCACGGGGGAGAAGAGTATGATTTCTCTTTTCCCCGTCGCGAGTCCAAGGTCGCCGGGGGGCATCGCGGGTTTGATGTGGCGGTGGATGGAGGGATGGACTTTGCTGAGGCGGCTAGACGCAGGGACTTTACAATCAATGCCATCGGGTACGATATACAGGCACAAAAATTTCTCGATCCATTTGGTGGCATCAGCGACCTGCAAAATGCACGACTGAAACACATCGACGATGCGACGTTTGTCGAAGATCCCCTGCGGGTGTATCGTGCCGTGCAGTTTGCGGCACGTTTCGGCCTGGAGATAGCCGAAGAGACGTTTGCCCTCTGCAAGCAGATGGTAGATGACGGCCTCCTCGAGGAACTCCCCAAAGAGCGCATTTTCACTGAATGGAGCAAGCTCCTGCTCAAATCCCCTGCCCCCTCTGTAGGGTTTGAGCTCATGCGCCAGCTGGGAATACTGGAGCGCTACTTCCCGGAACTCCACGCCTTAATCGGTGTCCCCCAATCCCCCAAATGGCACCCCGAAGGGGACGTGTGGACACACACCATGATGGCACTCGATGCAATGGCAAAAGAATTAGACATGAGAAATGAGAAATTAGAAATGGGGGAGAAGGAGAAACTCCGTTTTCTCTTTGCTATTCTCTGCCACGATCTCGGCAAAGCAACGACCACGACCCTCGAGTTTGAAGATGGGAAACCAGAAAAGTGGAGCAGCATCAAAAATACATACTCCCCTCCTACTTCCTACTTCCTACTTCCTACTTCCATTCGCGCGATCGGGCACGAGCACGCTGGAATAGAACCCACACGCACGCTGCTCTATCGCCTCGCCGACGAGCATGACTGGATCGAGAGTATTCTGCCACTGGTGGAGCACCACCTCAAGCCTTCACAGTTTTATGCCGGTGGCGCCAAAGCCCCCGCCATACGGAGGCTCGCCACTCAAGTCAACATCGAAGCGCTGGTACGTGTCGCCCGGGCAGACTTTTTGGGGCGGACAACCGAAGAGTCCTTATCGGGGGTTTACCCCGCCGGGGAGTGGCTGCTGGAGAAATCTCGCGCACTCAATGTCAGCAACAAGCCCCCAAAGTGTCTCCTGCGAGGGAGAGACCTCATCGCCCTTGGGTTGGAACCATCACCGCAATTCAGAGAAATTCTCGATGCAGTGTACCGGGAGCAGCTTGAGGGTAAGATTGTAACCGCAGAAGAGGCGATTACTTATGTCAAAAAGGAATATTTATGAAAAATATGCAAAAGATTATCGACAATTTTGAAGCAGAATACCGCGCCAGAATCGTTTACATCACCATCTATGGCTCCAAACTGTTCGGTACCGATAACGCAAACTCCGACACCGACTACAAAGGCATTTTTATCCCTTCACGTGAAGATGTTCTGCTCAAAAAAGATATCGAACACTTCAACTACAATACCAACACAAAAGAAAAAAATGACAAAGAAGATGTTGATGTGCAGCTTTACAGCATTTACAAATGGTTCAACCTGCTCAAAAAAGGGGAAACAGGAGCTTTAGATTTGCTCTTTTCCTGTTTCAGAGAAGATACGCAGCTGTACAGGGACGAGGTCTTTCTCAATGTAATCAAAGAAAATTATCAAAGATTCTACAACAAAAATCTCCATTCATTTATCGGCTATTGTGTCGGGCAGAGCAAAATGTACAACATTAAAGGTCAACGCTACGATGAGCTTCATCGCTTTGTCACACGGTTCCAAGAAATCGCCATAAAAAACAGCGAGGAAAAGCTGGAAAAATATTTTGGAGACATCGAACGCATCTTCCAGTCCCACCCGTTCAAATATGTCCGATTTGTCACCGCCTCCATCGCAAGAGGAAATCAGGGACACAAAAAGGGGCAATATGTGGAATTGCTGGGCAAACGGTTTGCCGGTTCGGTTCGTGTGGGCTATTTTGCTGCACGCATACAGGAGATGGAACAGCTGTTTGGCCACCGCACACGCAAAGCCTCCGGAGGGGTCGACTACAAAGCCCTCTCACATGCAGTGAGGGTCATCAACGAGGTGGAAGAGCTGCTGGATGATGCATTCATTACATTTCCACTGAAAAACCGAGCGTATATCATGGAAATCAAAGAGGGGAAAATCTCACTTGAGGATGTGATGCATTACATTGACGGCAAGCTCGATATCGTACAGGAGAAGCTCGAAAAAACATCGATAAGCTCCACCAGCGATGAAGCATTCATGGATCGGCTGATTCTGGATACCCTGAGCGGGAAGTTATGGGAGAGGCGGATCAGCGGCCAACCCGCTGCATCACACGGCGGGTTTTAGCACCGACGTAT
>JALVWV010000003.1 GCA_027023145.1 Campylobacteraceae bacterium
GCTTTTGTCCAGGCAAGGCATCGCTTCGCAGGCATAGCCGAAGCTACGTCAAGAAGCGATAACGCCGTATGGGCGAAAGCTGGAGATGCCCGCAGGGTGGGCTTTACAGACGCGATCTTTTACTCGATGCTCCCTTCACCGTAACTACGGCTACGCTTTGAGAGCCTCAAGCAAAATCTCACATCTGCAAAGCCCATTGTGGGTATGACCTGTTATTAGAGGTGCCCTATAGTTATAACCCCATGCTTTGGTTTTTTTCTTTAGTGTGAAGAGCAATTTTTTCTCTTGCCCTTTTAGATGGAACTCGAGGGGAAAATTTGTATTTGTCTGCATATGCTGGTATGAGACATTGATGGTTCCTGAGATACTGTTGTATCTTTTATTGATTGCATAGATATCTGCCTTACCCTGCCTATCTACATCTTCAATACACAGTGCGTTTTTGGAACAACTCATCTTTGCCTGTATGTGAGAGGGGAGTACAAAAAGAACTGCCAGTCCTACCTGAAGCATATATGTTTTAATAAATTTACCCATGGGGATCCTCGATCATTTTGTATTGGCAAAAGCAAAGCAAATTCTTCTCATTATTATAGCAGATACTTGAGTGTATGTTTGAAATTTCAGCCACACTGTGGGACTGAAGTCCCAGCCCCTTTTGCATCACAGTCTCTTCCGGGGCTTGGACTTCAGTCCAACCAAACATCTACCTTGCACAAGAAGATGACGAACGTGATTGGGTAAGCTTGGAAACAAATAAGAAGGAGAGTCGCGTAGGGTGTCGTCCCCTGACGACACCATTAATGTTGTAGCAAATGTAGATTTTGATTTTTTACCGTTATAACCGTTTAGAATATTGGTGTCGTGAGGGCACAACACCCTACGATTTAGATGAAAATTGCGGGGTTTTGTGGGGCTGAAGCCCCAGCCCCTTTTATGAGATCAGGACTTACTTGACCTCGTACTGCTCCCGACCCATCTGATAGAGATCGTTTCCGTACGTGTCATTGATGACGGTGACGGGGAAGTCTTCGACTTCGATGCGGCGGACGGCTTCGGGACCGAGTTCTGGGTAGGCGATCACTTCGGCCGATTTGATCCGTTTGCCAAGCAGCGCTCCGGCACCGCCAGTGGCACCGAAATAGATCCCGTCGTACTCTTGGCAGGCGTCGATGACGGCCTGGTTGCGCTTGCCTTTGCCGATCATCCCTTTGGAGCCGTTGGCGAGCATGGTGGGGGAGTAACTGTCCATGCGGTAGCTGGTGGTCGGACCGGCGCTGCCGATCGGGTCACCCGGCTTGGGCGGGGTGGGGCCGACGAAATAGATCACGCTCCCTTCGAGGTCGAAGGGGAGCTCTTCGCCCTTGTCAAGCAGCTCAACCAAGCGCTTGTGCGCCGCGTCGCGTGCGGTGTAGAGGACACCGCTGAGATAGACGACATCACCGGCTTTGAGTTGTCGGGTGTCTTCGCTGGTCAGGGGGGTTGTCAAATGATACGTTGCCATGAAGGACTCCTTAGAGGGTGATGTGCGCGTGGCGTGAGCTGTGGCACTGGATGTTGACCGAGACCGGCAGAGAGGCGATGTGGCAGGGGTTGGACTCGATGTGGACAGCCATGGCGGTTTTGGTTCCGCCCATACCCATCGCACCAATACCGAGATTGTTGATTTTTTCCAGCATGATCTGCTCCATCTCGTTGAGCTCTTCGTCGGGGTTTTCGGTACCGATGTCACGGAAGAGCGCGTGCTTGGAGCTGATAACGGCCTTCTCAAACGTCCCACCGATCCCCACACCGACGACGATAGGAGGACACGGGTTGCCGCCAGCATCGGAGACCACCTCGGTAACATACTCGATGATCCCCTCCTTGCCCGCTGCTGGGGGGAAGACCCGGGCGCGGGAGACGTTTTCGCTGCCGCCCCCTTTGGCCGCGTATTCGATCTCGATTTTGTCCCCGGCTACGAGATCAAAATGGATGATCGCCGGGAGGTTATAGCCGATGGTGTCTTTGAGATTGGCGCGGGTAAACGGATGGCAGGTACTCGCACGCAGATAGCCGTCTTTGTACCCCTGCTCGGTCCCCATGTTGATCGCATCGCGCAGGAGACCGCCTTTGATCCGTACCTCTTCGCCGACACGGACGAAGAAGACCGCCAGACCAGTATCCTGACACAGAGGGCGCTCTTCGGTTTTGGCGATATGGGCATTGTCGAGGATTTGTTCAAGTACCGCTTTGGCCACGGGGGATTTTTCCACCTCGACGGACGTCTTGAGGGCATTGTACATATCCTCCGGCAAATCGGTACTGCAATGGATGATCAGGTCTCGTACCGTTTTGACGACGGTATCAAACTCTATTTCACGCATCTGTCTTTCTCCTTAATCAAAATAATGTTTATCCCGAAGCACATCGATCATGCTTTGCACAGAGCCGACGCTTTTGGCAAAGCGCTCCTTCTGGTTTTCGCTGAGGGTCACTTCGAAGATCTTCTCTGCTCCGTTGGCACCGAGGACAACCGGTACGCCTGAGACAACGTCATGATACCCATATTCTCCATCAAAACAGATTGCACAGGGGTGGATTTGTTTGGTATCCATGAGGATCGCTTCGACCATGAGAGCGGTGGACTTGGCCGGAGCATAATACGCCGAGCCGGTTTTGAGGTAGCCGACGATCTCTGCACCGCCATGTTTGGTACGTTCGATCACGTCGAGGATCTGCTCTTCGTCGAGTACATCGCTCAGCGGGACACCCGCTACGGTCGAAAATTTGGGTAGGGGCACCATATCGTCCCCGTGCCCTCCCATGACCGAAGCCCGGATCTGCCCAGCTCCGTATCCGATCTTTTCGTAGATGAAGTGTGCCATCCGGGCACTGTCGAGGATCCCAGCCATTCCCAGCACCCGTTCCCGGGGGAAGCCGCTCTCTTTGAGGGCGACATAGGTCATCACATCGAGGGGGTTGGAGACCATGATGATGACGGCATCAGGCGCGTACTTCTTGACATCGGCTACGACCTGGATGGTGATGTCAGCATTGATCATCAACAGATCATCCCGGCTCATCCCCGGTTTACGCGGACTTCCGGCGGTGATGACAACGACATCCGATCCGGCCAGATCAGAGGCCTCTTCGGCCACCGAGACGATCGTATGGGTTCGGGCAGCGTTGGCCGCCTGCGACATGTCCAGTGCCTTGCCTTTGGCAATCTCAGGTGCACGGTCACGTAAAACAACCTCGTGACACGATCCCTTCATCGCCAATGAATACGCCACCGTTGCGCCGACGTTTCCTGCGCCGATAATGGCGACTTTTTTTCCTCTACTCATAGTACTCCTTTTTTTTAGAAAACGAAGCCGTCCAAAACATATTTCAAAGGCCGTAGCGTTTCAAATATGTTTTGTTGTCAGGCTTCATATTACCACACCAATAAATAGTCTGAATTTTTGATGCTGCAATTTTGTTCATAATCAAGGCAGATTTTTGAAGGACTCGCCGTAGCGAATTCAAGAAAATCTAACGCAGAGTATGAGCAAAAGTGCTGCACCCTTCGGGGAGAGCGATACGAGACGACCTGCACGCAAAAAAATCTTTGAATTACCTACGGGTAGTCCTGCAGATTTTTTCACGCACATCTCATCTCGTCTCGCTCTCTCAAAAATTCAGACTATTTGTTGGTGTGGTAATAAGGTCAGAAAAGCCAATCTCTTCCGACACCGCTTGGTTGGTCTCATTGATGGAGGCGGGACTGAAGTCCCACCTCCAGGTGCTGCATCCCAAAATCAGATGGCATCAATAATGGCGTTGAGCGTAGCGCTCGGACGCATGGCAGCAGCCGCTTTAGCATCATCGGGATGGAAGTAACCTCCGATATCCTGTGCCTTGCCTTCCACGGCGAGGAGCTCAGTGAGGATAGCTTCTTCATTGTCCGCCAGCTCCTTGGCGATGCGGGAGAATTTTTCCGAGAGGGCTTCATCCACCGCCTGCTCACCGAGGGCTTCTGCCCAATAACGGGCGACGTAGTAGTGGCTCGCCTTGTTGTCTGGCTCTCCGACTTTACGAGAAGGGGCTTTGTTATTGCTGAGATATCCTTCGTTGGCTTTATCAAGGGCTTCGGTCAGGACACCGACTTTGGCATCTTCGCTCTTCTGGTAAATCATCCGAAGCGACTCAGCCAGTGCGAGAAATTCCCCAAGGCTGTCCCAGCGAAGGTGCCCTTCGGACAAAAACTGATCGACGTGCTTGGGTGCCGACCCACCTGCACCGGTCTCAAAGAGTCCGCCACCGGCCAGCAAGGGGACGATCGAGAGCATCTTGGCTGAAGTACCCAGCTCAAGGATCGGGAAGAGATCGGTCAGATAATCCCGCAGAGCATTTCCGGTAACCGAGATCGTGTTTTTCCCCGCACGTACCCGCTCGAGGGAGTACGCCATCGCTTCGCGGGGTGCCATAATTTTGATCGTCAGACCGGTGGTATCGTGCTCTTTGAGGTAGGTTTCGACTTTGGTGATGAGGTTGCGGTCGTGTGCGCGGTTGCTGTCGAGCCAGAAGATAGCCGGCTCACCGCTGAGGCGTGCCCGCTCGACGGCCAAACGTACCCAATCACGGATCGGAATATCCTTGGCACGGCTCATTCGCCAGATATCCCCCTGCTCTACTTCACTGCTCATCAGAACATTGCCGTCTTCATCAACCACTTTGACGGTACCGTCAGCCGGGATCTCAAATGTCGTGGGGTGCGAACCATACTCTTCGGCTTTTTGTGCCATGAGTCCGACATTGGAGACGCTTCCCATGGTGCTGACATCAAACTGTCCGTTGCGCTTGACATCCTCGATGATCTCATCGTAGGTCGTCGCATAACTGCGATCGGGGATAACGGCAACACACTCCTGTGTCTGGCCGTCCTTGTTCCACATTTTACCACCATCTCGGATCACCGGAGGCATGGAAGCATCGATGATGATGTCGTTGGAGGCGTGGAGGTTGGTGATCCCTTTGTCGCTGTCGACCATGGCGATGTTGGGGACACCTGCATCGACGACGGCTTTGATGGCTGCGAGAATCTCCTCTTTTTTCTCACACTTTGCGAGTTTTTTCTCGAGGTCACCGAGTCCCAGATTGGGGTTGACTCCCAGCTTGGCAAATTCATCGGCGTATTTCTCAAAGACATCCTTGAAGAACACCTCTACCGCATGGCCGAAGATGATTGGATCGGAGACTTTCATCATAGTTGCTTTGAGGTGAATCGACCAGAGAACCCCTTTCTCTTTGGCTTCCTCGATGCTCTTGGCGAGAAAAGCACGCAGGGCTTTGGCCGACATGAAGGCAGCATCAAGCAC
>JALVWV010000004.1 GCA_027023145.1 Campylobacteraceae bacterium
TCCCCGCACTCGGACCGTCTTTGGGGGTCGCCCCCTCCGGGACGTGGAGATGGAGATCGTATCGTTTGTAGACTTCGCTAGCATCAGGCTGAATATTTTCTTCCGCCTCTTTGGGGGAGCGCGGTACTATCTCCTCCCCGATTGCCACGTCTCCATTGTCAATCAGGATCTTCACGACACTGTAGGCGATGCGGGCGGATTCTTTCATTACATCCCCGAGGCTGCCAGTAAGTTGCAGGAGCCCTTTCCCTTTGATTTTGATCGCTTCGATCGTCAGGACATCCCCGCCCACAGCTGTCCAAGCCAGTCCATTGACTACGCCGATCTGTGGTTTTGGCGCCACCGGTGAAATCTCAAAGACCTTTTTATCGGTGAATTTCTTGAGATTTTTAGCCGTGATTCGTACCATCTCAATCGAGGGATCTTCGAGGATCATGCGGGCACTTTTTCGCATCAATGCTGCGATACGGCGCCGGAGATTACGCACCCCAGCTTCACGGGTGTACTCTTCGATCAGCTTGCGCAGGGCGCGTGAAGTAATGTCGATCTCATTTTTGCGCAGGGCGTGTTTTTTGAGTTCCTGTGGGATGAGGTAGCGTCGGGCGATCTCATACTTTTCATTGGGCGTATAACTGTTGAGCCCGATAAACTCCATCCGATCCCGCAGAGGAGCGGGGATCCGTCCTACGTCGTTGGCGGTGGCGATGAAGATTGCCCGGCTCAAATCGAGGTGAAAATTGAGATAGTAGTCCCGGTAATGGCTGTTCTGCTCCGGATCAAGGATCTCAAGAAGCGCGGCCGTCGGATCCCCCCGCTGAGAGCGCCCTACTTTGTCGATCTCATCAAGGACGACGACCGGATCCATCTCTTTGGCTTCAATCAGCCCTTGGACGATCCGACCGGGCATGGCGCCGATGTAGGTGCGGCGGTGACCACGCAGCTCGTTGACATCTTCCAGCCCCCCCAGAGCGATCCGCACCAGCGGACGCCCCAGTGCGGTGGCGATGGAGTTGGCCAGCGATGTTTTTCCCACACCCGGAGGGCCGGCAAAACAGAGGATCTCCGCCTTGCCATCGCTTTTCTTTTTGCCCCGGAGACTGGCAAGTTCTTTGACCGAAAAATACTCCACGATTCTCTCTTTGGGCTTCTCGAGGGAGTAGTGATCCTTGTCCAGCTCATCTGAGACCCGTTTGACATCGAGATTGCCTTTGGCATATTTGCCAAAGGGGATCTCAAACACCCATTCGAGGTACGATGTCAGTATATTGGCATCTCCACTATCGGGGTGCATCCGTGCCAGACGATCGAGTTGCTTCTTGACCTCTTTGTAACCGTCTTCATTGATGTGAGGCTTAAGCGCTTCGAGCTTCTCGCGAAATTCCGCGATCTCCTCTTCATGCTGCGTATCGACCCCAAGCTCCTCCTGGATCTCTTTGAGTTGCTCTTTGAGGAAGTATTCCCGGTTGGTCTCTTCGATTTTGCTATGGACTTTGTTGTGGATCTCCTGCTGCATTTTGAGTGTCTCGATCTGCGCCACCACTTCATCAACCAGCCCGAGAAGACGCTTCTCGATATCCTCTTCGGCATAGAGAGCGTAGGCTTTGTTTTTGTCCATCGCAAGCATGGAGGAGACCAAGTCGGCCATACGGTGGGGCTCGTCGTTCTCTTCAATGGTTTTAATCAAATCACCGGGAATGGCACTATTAAACGAGGAGAGTTGTTTGATCTTATCACGGAGAATTACGAGGAGTGCATCGATCTTGAGGGGATTGAAGCGACCGTTTTCAACCATGGCAATGCGGGCTTTGAGGATGGGGTCTTCAGAAACCCCCTCAAGCGCCCGGGCGCGGGCAAAGCCCTGAAAGAGCACTTTGACCCGCCCGTCGGGCATCTGCACCCGGCGCATGATGTTGCCCACCACCCCGACCGGATGGAGGGCATCAAGCTGCCGCTCCCCCTCCTTGCCCGGCTGGGTCGTCGTCACAAACAGCAGTGAATCGTTCTCCATCGCTTCGGTCGCGGCGTCGATGTCTTTCTGGGTTGTCAAAAAGATTGGACTGATCATAAACGGATAAAAAAAGAGGGTATCCTCCACGAGGATAGGGAGGGTGGTCGGAAACTGTTCGTAGTCGCTCAATTGCAAAATATATCCTTAGAGATTTTCAAAATTTAAGAACATAAAATAGCGAATTATCGACCGAATGTCAAGAGCCTCTCTCGAAGATGCATTATATACTTACGAGCAAAAGACGTCAAAATACTCTTTGATGTGGGCTTCATCCGGGTTTTTCTGTTCGGCTCTGAGGTTATGTACCCGCTTATAAAAGATGTACTTTTCGATGATATTCATCGCATGGAGTTTGTTATAGATTCCGAGGAGAAAATCGCTCTCTTTGGCCAATTGTTTCGCATGCTCTTTGATAAAATGCTTCTCGAGATTTTCAATATCGTCAATCGATTTGGCTTCAAACTTGGAGGCCACGACGGCAAGAATCTCCTCGGCAGTGAAGTCGGACTGAATATCTTTGGCAAAGCGGCTAAGGAGAACATTGATCTCCTTACTCTGCTCGAAATTGTAGTCGGCATTCTGCAAATAGCGATAGAGTCTCGGTTTGGATTTGCGCCAGTTGTAGAGGGTGTTGATCTGCACCTCAAAGTTTTCGGAAATTTGTCGATTGGTCATCATGGTTATGCTCCTTCATTTGGTTATGTTTCGTTCATCGATGATTGCATAGGTTGCCGTGGCAAATGCCACGAGCGTATTTTTGGCGAAGATCTCCACCGTGGTAAACGCCGTCCGCCGGGTGCGGTTGACGACTTTGGCTTCGGCGACCAGCAAGGCACCCTGTGCTGGCTTGAGGTAATTGATCTTCAATTCGATCGTCACACTGGTGAAGCCAATGTCGAGCTCCGAGATCACCGCGTACCAGCCGCAGTGATCGGCCAGCGTCGCAATCGCACCGCCGTGGACAACCCCGAGGTGCTGTGTATGGTGGGGCTGGATCTCAAACGCCAGTTGCGCGTATCCATCCCCCAAATCCATCAGTTCGCCGCCGATGTATTCGAGGAAACCAATGTCCTTCCGATCCAGTTCTTTAAACTGCATCGAGCACCGTAACGCCGTCGTTTTCAAGCCGGGCAATCGCCCGGGCAATGTCCGCTTCGGCGGTCTTGATCACAAAGGCTCCCTGGGTACCGTTGTGCACCGTGTAGGTGTAGGCGATGTCGATCCCTTCGTCTGCCAGCGCAGAGACCACCCGGTAAAAGCACCCTACATTGTCTGCGATCTCTACGGCAAAAACCTTTGTTATTTTAGCACTGATCCCCTGAGAACCGAGTTGCGCCTTGACCGCATGCACATCCGGCAGGATCAGACGCAGGATCCCGAAGTCCCCCGCCTCGACCAGCTCCAGTGTCCGGATGGAGACATCCATATCGGCCAGGCGCCGGGTGATCTCCCCCAGCCGTCCGGTTCGGTTTTCCAAAAAGATGGAGAGTTGTTCGATCGTTTTCATCCTAATCCCTCCTTTTGTCCACGACGCGCACCGCTTTGCCCACACTCCGCTCGATCGAATTGGGTTCGACCAACCGGACGGCAGCATTGATGTAGAGATTGTTCAGCAGACTTGCCTGGATATCTTTTTTGATCCGCTCCATATCGCCAGCGTTATCCACAAGGATATCCTCGCTCACTTCGACGAGGATTTCGAGTTTGTCGAGGTGCCCTTTTTTATCGGCGATGATCTGGTAGTTGAGAGTGACCCCTTCGGTGTTGGCAATGACATGCTCCACTTGTGAGGGGTAGACATTGACCCCGTTGACGATGAGCATATCGTCCGCACGCCCGACGATGCTCTCCATCCGTGCGTGTGTCCGGCCGCAGGCGCAGGGCTCTTTGACGATGGAGGTGATATCGCCGGTGCGGTAACGGATGATGGGGAGGGCTTGTTTGGTCAGGGTGGTAATGACCAGTTCCCCCCGCTCCCCTTCGGGCAGTACTTCCCCGGTCTTGGGATCGATGATTTCGGCCAAGAAATGGTCTTCGAAGATATGCAGGCGGTCACTGTGTTTGCAGCTGCAGCTTACACCCGGCCCGATGATTTCGCTCAGCCCGTACACTTCATGGTAGTCGATCCCCCACGCTTTGGCAACCTCTTCCTTGAGCCCCTTACTGGTAGGCTCAGCGCCAAAGATGCCCGTTTTGAGTTTGTAGTCTTTGCGGAAATCATTCCCGGCTTTGGCCGCTACCTCAGCAAGGTGGAGTGCAAACGACGGCGTACACGCCAGTACCGTCGCCCCAAAGTCCCGCATCAGCATCAACTGCCGATCGGTAAATCCGCCGCTGGCCGGCACCACCGCCGCTCCGATTTTTTCCGCTCCGGTATGGAAACCCAGCCCGCCAGTAAACAGCCCGTAGCCGTAACCGTTGTGCACCACATCTTCCGCACTCGTGCCCGACATCGTATAGACCCGCGCCATCACTTCGTTCCAGACCTCCATATCGTGAGCATTGTACCCCACGACCGTCGGTTTGCCCGTGGTGCCACTCGAACTGTGCACCCGCACCACTTCGCTCATCGGCACACAAAACAGCCCGAAGGGGTAGTGATCGCGTAGATCCTGCTTTTTGGTAAAGGGAAGCTTCTGGACATCCTCCACGCTTTTGATCGCCTCGGGGTTGACCCCCAACTCATCAAATTTTTTCTTATAAAACGGACTGATCGCATAGACCCGCCGTGCCGTCTCCCTCAGTCGCGCCACCTGCGTCGCTTCGATCGCCTCACGCGGCGCACTCTCGGCCTGATTCCATATCATCTGTTTCCTCCTTTTTTGCTGGGTTTAAGGGGTCTGGTGATTTGTGATTTGTCTGCTGTCGCAAAGTGCAGCAGATGAATCATGAATCACCTGACCCCGTTTCCCAGAGCGATTTATAAAAATCTCCCTGAAATACAACCGTTGGAAGGTGTGCAATTGCACACCCTACGCAACCTCTTCCCGGGGCGTGGACTTCAGTCCAACAAACGCATCAGCGTCACTTTGACACGGACAACATCCATGTTATTCTGTGGGACTAAAGTCCCAGCCCCTTTTAATAAGGCGTTGCACAGCAACGCCACCGCAATCCCTGACCCCGCTTGCTTATTGTGGGGCTTGGGCTTCACTCCAACAAACGCGTCAGTGTTTCTTTGGGGCGTGGACTTCAGTCCAACAAACGCATCAGCGTCACTTTGACACGGACAACATCCATGTTATTCTGTGGGACTAAAGTCCCAGCCCCTTTTAATAA
>JALVWV010000005.1 GCA_027023145.1 Campylobacteraceae bacterium
CTCTTCCTCCTCGGCACTACCGCCACCGGCGGGATGCCGATGCTGGTGGAGCTGGGGATTTTCTTTGACCTGCTGATGGCCATCGTCGTCATCAACCTGCTCCTGCGCAACGAGGAGGTAGCCTTATGATGCTTCTGCTTCTGCTCCTTCCGGCTGCGATCATGTTTGTCGCCAGCTTTTTCCTCCACCCAATGGCACGTCGCCTCCTCCCGCTGAGTTCGTTTGCGATTCTCATCCCCATCGTCGAGCTCTTCCGCCTCCCCAAACCATATGCGCTCTGGGGACACGCGCTGATCGCTGACGACCTCAATACCTACATCCTGCTGGTCTCTTCCATCGTCGGGATCGGCGTCACCCTTGCCCTGATGACCCTTGACAAGCACGTTGTAGTGACACCGCAGGCGATCCGAAGCTTTTACCGCTTCTTCGCCCTGTTCTGGATCGGCCTGACCGTCTCGATCCTTGCTAACCACATGGGGATCTTCTGGATCGGGCTCGAGATGGCGACCCTCTCGACCGTGTATATGATCAAGACCAGCCGCCAGCCTGCCGCACGCAAGGAAGCGTGGAATTACATGATCGTCGGCGCCATTGCCATTTCGCTTGTCCTCTTCGGGATCATCCTCATCTACGCTTCGGCCAAACCGGTACTCGGAGAAGATGCGATGTATTTCGATGCCCTCCGACTCCATGCCCACACCATCTCTTCCCCCTATCTGTTTGAGATGGGCTTTGCCATCGCAACGATGGGGATGTTTGTCAAGATGGGGTTCTTCCCCATGAACCTTTGGCTGGCCAACATCGAACGGGCGGCCTTCTACCCCATTGCTGCCCTCTTCAGCGGCATTCTTGAAAGTGCCGTGATTGCCGGTTTTTTCCGCTTCAGCCGCATCGCGGAGGTGATCGACCGCAGCCACCTGCTCGGCTATGTGTTTGTTTACACCCTTGTGACGATTTTCATTGTCGCTTTCCTTATCTACCGCTCCAAAGATTTCGTCCGCCTCTTCAGTCTCTCCGGCGTCGAACACATGGCACTCATCGCCCTTTTCTGGGTCAACGGCGGGACGTTTGCGGCGTTGCTCCACTTTGGGGCACATGCCTTTCTCAAGCCGGCTCTCTTCCTCTCCACCGGCGTTCTCGAGTCCAGAGGGCGTTATCACATTGCCGGGGCTCTGAGGGGGTATGGAGGCGTACGGGGAACGCTGTTCTATTATCTCGTCACCCTGTTTCTCCTCGCGATCATTTCCCTGCCGCCGAGCCCCATGTTTTTCTCGGAGCTCTATGGATTCGGTGCCATGATCGATATGGCAGAGCAAAGCCACCACCTCCTCGCCATGATCGGCGCGATCCTGCTGTTATTGATCCTCCTCTCGGTGATCTTTTACCGTTTTGTCACCCTCTATCAATCGATGAAATACGAAGGGGAAGTCGAGCCCAAGCGGGTCTATGCCAGTGAAGTGGCCGCCCTGAGCCTCTTTGCCCTCGGGCTGGTGGCTCTGTTGCTGCCGGCCTCCATGACGTTTCTCAGGAGCATCGGATGACCTCTTCCCGCCTCATCGCACGCTACACCATCGAACATGCCGACCATTTCGAAGTGATCACTCGCTACGCCGACACCGCCGAGACCCTCCACCTCCCCAAAGAGGCTCCGATCCTCCCCAGCCTCGCGGCTGAGCATCCAGCAGCCATCTGGTTTGAGCGGAAGATGCAGGATGATTTCAGCCTTCGGCTGGAGGGGACATGGGACACCCGTCCTCTGGTGCAGCAGGAACATTTCCCTCACAATACGCACCCACTGCTCACCTCGTTTGATGCGACACAAAGTCTCACCCCAATCTCAGCTCACCCTTACCCATACGAGACGGTTGACGGGGATGGCGTGTTTGAAGTCCCTGTCGGACCCATCCATGCCGGGATCATCGAACCGGGTCATTTCCAATTCTTTCAAGCCGGAGAGCGGATTCTCCACCTCGAAGTGCGTCATTTCTACAAACACCGGGGGATAGAGAAGATGCTTGAGGGAACCGATCCTCTGCATGCCTGGCCGATTGTAGAGCGGATTAGCGGGACAGAGAGCCTCGCGTATCAGATCGCATGGCGGGACATCCTCCTGCAAGCCACCCGTACCGAGCTCCCCGAATCGTTACGCCGCTACCATGCCTTGCTCCTTGAAATGGAGCGGATCGTCCACCACCTGACCGATCTGGGCTTCATCCCCAACGATGCCGGATTTGGAGCTGCCCTTGCCATCGCTTCCCGACTCGCCGAGGATGCCCGCCGTCAGCTGAAAACGCTTACCGGACACCGTTTTGGCTTTGGTGCTGTGCGGCAAGACATCCCGGCTGCTTATGACCCACAGCAACTTCTTGCATGGGTCAAACAATTGGAGCAAGAACTCCAGACCTTCTCCGACTGGATTCTCGATGTCCCTTCTCTCTGGGATCGTTTCGATACCACCGGCATTCTGAGCCGTGATGATGCCCTCACATATGATGCCATAGGGGTGGTCGCCCGTGCCAGCGGCCTGCCGCTGGATCGACGGGATACCCCTTGGTACCGAGAACTGGGCTGGGAATGCATCACTGAAACCAGCGGGGATGTCGCTGCCCGGTTCCTCGTGCGTCTGCGGGAAGTGGCTCAGAGTCTTACCCTTATCCGTCATTTAGCCGAGGATGCCGCACCTGTCAATACAAGATTAGGCACGATCGAAGATGGCCGCTACGAGGCTTTTGCCGAAAGTCCCCTCGGAGAACTCTATCTGACAGCCGACCTCAAAGGGGGAAGAATCAAACGCTTCTTCGTCCGCGATCCGAGCTTCGTCAACTGGCAGGTACTCCACCGAATGATGCCGGGCAACATCATCGCCGACTTTCCCTTGATCAACAAAAGCTGTGATTTGAGTTATGCGGGGAATGATTTGTGAATGAGAGGGTAGAGGGTAGATGGCACATCAGGAGCAGGGACTTTAGTCCCGTTGTTTCGAATTGAAGACTTGATTCAAAAGCTTCAGCTTTGCTTCACGGGACTGAAGTCCCTACTCCTAAGTGGTGCCGAACGGATAATATGAAGGACGATATCGTAATGAAAACATATTTGGAGGGATCACGATGGTGAGATTTTGGGAACAGCGTGCCAAACGGGGCATTGTGACGGAGCATCCCGAGTGGGAAGAGGAGATGGCTGCGCTGCGCAAGGGGTTGAAAAAAGGTATTCACAAGCATTTTGCAGGGTCGTTGGCAATCCGAATGGTGGACAGCGGAAGCTGCAACGCCTGCGAAGCAGAGTGCAACGCCCTGAGCAACCCCTATTACGCTCTCGAGCGTCTCGGGATCCATTTCGTCGCCAGCCCGCGCCATGCCGATGTGATGCTCCTCAGCGGCGTGATGACCTTCAATATGCTCCCCCATGTCCTCGATGCCTGGGAGCAAATCCCCGAACCCAAATGGTGCATCACCCTCGGAGACTGCCCTCTCCTAGAAGCTCCCTTCACCCAGACCTACGCCATCGAAGGACCCGCCGATACTCATCTCCCTATCCACCATCACATCCCCGGCTGCCCTCCAACACCCGAAGAGATTATCCGGGGGCTTCTGGAGTTTTTGAAAACATTGGGATAATTTACAAATTTGTTTATCCCGCGTAGGGTGTGCAACAGCACACCTTCCAACGGTAACATTGCAGAGGTATTTTGATAATCGCGTTGCGATTTGGTGCGCAATTGTGCACCCTACACGAGATGAATGGTTTTGTTAGGAATCAACCCCCAACAGCTCCCGTACTACTTCCCGATCATCAAAGGGGTGCTTGACCCCGGCGATCTCCTGATACTCTTCATCCCCTTTGCCGAGAATCACCAGTATTTCATCCGGATTCAAGCTTTCAAGTGCCATTTTGATTGCCAAACGTCGATCAGGGACGGCGGTGACGTTCTCTTTGCCGCGCAGCCCCATGAGTATCTCTTCGATGATTTGGATCGGGTCTTCGCTGCGGGGGTTGTCGCTGGTGACGAAGATCCGGTTGGCAAACCGTCCCGCCTCGGCTCCCATCCGGGGGCGCTTGGTTTTGTCCCGATCGCCTCCAGCTCCGAAAACCACGGTAATTTCCTGATCCTTAAGGCTCTCGAGAACATTCCGTATCCCATCATCAGTGTGGGCAAAATCGACGATCACTAGTGGATCCGTACTCACCACCTCCATCCGGCCACTGACTCCTCCGAAGTTTTCGACCACATCGCACACATCCTGGAGCGGTTTTCCGGTGAGGATCTTGGCTGCTGAGACGGCTGCTGTAAGATTAAAGAGATTGAAAAAGCCCATGAGGTTGGAGTGAAACGTCGCCTCTTCGTTGAAGTAGCGGATCCCGGCCGTGATGCCGCCTCGCAGCGTGTAGGCAATTACACTAAACGTCGCCGGAGCATCCACGCCGTAGCTATAAGAATTTTTCGGATTATACTCGATATGCTTGATATCATCTTTGTTGAGGAGCTTGGGGGATTCATCCGCAAAAAACCGGCTCTTGACCCGGCGATACTCTTCGACGGTACCGTGATAATCGAGATGATCGCTGGTGACGTTGGTGTGAATCTTCAGGGCAAATTCTATCCCCTCGATCCGCCCCTGATCGATCGCGTGGGAACTGACCTCCATCACAAAATGGGTGCAGCCGTTCTCACGTGCTCGGTGCATATTGTGCATCGTCTCGAGGATGGAGGGTGTGGTCATACTCTTTTCGTCCAGACGTACGTCTCCGGCGAAGAATCCCCGTGTTCCCTGAAGGGCACAAGGGGCTTCAAGGTCGTTTAAAAATGAGTAGAGTAACGCGGCTGTTGTCGTCTTGCCATTGGTACCAGTGATCCCAACCGTTTGCAGGGATTCAAGCTTCCATACCGAGCCAAGCTCCCTGGGGGTAATGTGCTCGGGTCTCTCCCCGAGGGCTTCATAATAGTGAGCATTCTGAGCTGTCTTGAGGAAAAGTGTCTGCGAATCAATCTCGGCGGTATTATCGGTCAGGAATTGATACCCCTGATAGGCAAAAGGGATACGCACTACGCGTCCTTCGGGATAAGCCGGTACAATGCATAAATGTCCTGATCATATACCGGATCGCCTGCCAGCGAATCGAGATACCCCAACACCATATCATAATAGCCTGCACCAATGAGCCGCTGCATAAAATCGATGAAGTCCTTTTTGGTTGTGATCACGACCCTTGTGGAGAACATGGTGTCTTCAAAGGCCTGTTTGAAGTCCCCTTTGTCTTCGACCGACTGGATAAAATC
>JALVWV010000006.1 GCA_027023145.1 Campylobacteraceae bacterium
CACCGAGGAAGGGCGCCTCTCATGTGCCCACGCTCATGCCATCGCCGCCAAAACCCAGACGAGCCCTCAAGAAGTCGGAGATCTTGCCCGCGAGATGGATGTCCGTATCAGCGCCTGTGACCTGGGTCAGTTTGGCCATCAACCTCTCGGAACCTTTCGGGAAGATGTCTACGATAATCTCAAAGGGATCGCCGACGACGAGGGGCGGATCTACTGCAAAAATGCCCGCCTCCTCGCCCGCCGCTCCAATCTCAAAACCGTCCGCACCGCGCTGCTCGAGGGGGGATTGGATATCGTCCACTGCGAATTGGGGTGCTTCACCGAAAAGCGTCGAAGCCGCTGGTACGTCAAAACCAAAACCTGGATCGAAAATCAGAAAGGAGAGTTGCTGTTCGGGAAAGGTAAAACCGAAATCCTCGATGAGATCCGCACCCACGGCCAAGTCGAAGCCGCCGCAGATGCCCTCGGCATGGATCACGACCGCGCCTGGGAACACATCCGCATCCTCCAAAGAAACATCGAAGACCCCCTCGTCGAAGGGGAAGAGACCCTCGACCTGACCACCAAAGCCGAAGTGCTCCTATCCGCTTGGAGACAGCTTGAGCGCGAAGTCAAAGAGTTTACCGATCGTCGTTTCAAAGAGCTTGTGCTCAAAGAGCGGGGGTCAAAAACCTGGAAAACGCCAAAAGTGGCTAATGAGGCGGAGCGTCAATCGGCGTGAGGGGTCTCCGCCTGTCGATACGCCATCACCAAGTTGAAACACAGCTCGGTCAACAGCATCAAATCGCTCATCGAGAGGATCTCAAGAAACGGCATTTCCGGGGTCAATGTGCCAAAATCAACACGGAGATCGACTCCGTACGCTTCGACCGGAGCGACAATCTCAGGCAGATCTTTCCGGTAGCGAAACCGGAATTCTACCTCCGTCGGCCGTCCCATCCGTACGATCCGCTTGCGGCGCCCCTCATAGTCTTTGGCATTCAGGAGAATTTCGGCGTGGGTGTTGTGGGAGAGGACGTTGCGGACAAACGCGACGATATCGATGAAGTTTTCATATCGCGCTTCTCCCAGTCGCTTGATCAGAAACGTACGAAAGGGTGAATCCTCCCGCAATGCTTCGAGCATCCCCATCGCCACCCCCCGAAAGGCATTGAACTCGACAAAATACTCAAACAGCGACCCTTCTCCCTCAGGGGTGGCATACTCATGGCGCAGCACCGTCTCGATCAACTCTCCGTCAAACACATACGGCACACCCCCCTCAAACACTTTTACCAACCGAGGCGGCACTCGATCGGCCAACTCCTCCCGACGGCTCCAGAGGGCAAAAAACTCCCCGGCATGGAGGAAATAAAAGTTTTGTTCGACCAGCAACAAAGCATCGTCGATGGGGGTGGCAGTCATCACGCAATACCTCTTTTTGAAAAATACATCTATCGTCCCAGCATACTTTTTATGATTTCTGCAGGGTCTTTGCGTGTATGGAAAACACCATAAACAACCACGAAGTCCCCTCTGATCCGATAATAGATCGCATAAGGGAAACGCCCGGAAAGTATTCTTCTAAAGTCAAGAAAAACCAGTTGGTACATGCGTGGGAAAAATCTTTGAGGATCCAATTTACTGTAGATTTCAGAAAGGAATGTCTCACCCAAACCACTGGATTGCTTTTCATACCAAAGATAAGCCGAGAAAATATCTTCCTCGACCTCGTCAACAAAACGGATAGAGAAACTCATTTTCGCGCCGAAACCCTCTTTTGAAGCTCGCTGAGATCCATGAAGTTTTTCGGATCACTATTTGCATATTTATCCATACGCTTTTGTAATTCTCTTTTGTGAGAAGAGGGAATATCTTCATGCAAATTCACATCTATAAATCGTTCAATCGCTTCTGAAACAAAATCCTGTAATTGCACCTTTTTTTCCTGGAGCAGATAGGTGAGCTTCTTTTCCAAAGCAGGATTGTCAATTTGCAGTTGCAACATAGGATTTCCTTTGGGAGACGAATAATGTTTCTTGAAAAAATTATAGCATAAAATACTGGGGTACCGTTTCTGCTCGAATTTTTCAACCACATTCAGCTATACTTATCCCAAACTATTTCCTGATGCAACGGTTCGTTGCCCACACTAAAGGATACACCATGAGCAACCTCTACCGCTCCATCCCAAAAATCGACAAACTGCTGACCCACGATGCCTTTGGCGGGTACAACACCGCCCTGCTGACCGAAGCGATCCGCGACGCCATCGATGCGCTGCGTGCTGCGATCAGTGCCGGGACGATCACCGCTATCGACCACGAAGCGCTCATCGCTGACATTGTCCGGCGGTACGAGACGGCGCTGACCCCCTCCCTCCAGCCGGTCATCAATGCCACCGGGGTGATCATCCACACCAACCTCGGCCGCAGTCCCATCGATCCGGAGCTTTTCGATGCTGCACGCGACATCGCTACGGGGTACTGCAACCTCGAATACGATCTCGATGCCGGCAAGCGGGGCGACCGCTACGTCCACACCGCTGGGGCACTTCGGGATCTGCTCGGCGTCGAGGATGCCCTGATCGTCAACAACAACGCCGCCGCGGTTTTTCTCATTCTCAACACCTTTGCCCAAGGGCGCGAAGCGGTGGTCTCACGCGGAGAACTTGTCGAGATCGGGGGGAGTTTCCGCATCCCCGATGTGATGGCTGCCAGCGGAGCCAGGCTGGTCGAAGTGGGTACGACTAACAAAACCAAAATCCGCGACTATGAAAACGCTCTCACCCCCGAGACCGCCATGCTGATGAAAGTGCACAAATCCAACTACACCATCGAAGGGTTCAGCGCCGAAGCCGCTATTGAGGATATTTCCGCACTGGCTCGCACCCATGACCTCATCGACTACTACGATCTGGGGAGTGCGTATCTGCCAGAATTGCCGTGGGGTTTGAGCCAGGCTGAGCCTTCGATCCTCCGCATGATAGAGAACCCTCCTGCCTTGATGAGCTTCAGTGGGGACAAGCTGCTCGGCAGTGTGCAAGCCGGGATCATCGTCGGCCGCCGCGACCTCATCGCCCGTCTCAAGCGCAACCAGATCCTGCGGATGTTCCGCGTCGACAAGATCACCCTCAGCCTCCTCGAGCGCACCGTGCTGGCGTACCGACAGAAGGACTACGACCGCATCCCGATCCTGCAGATGCTCTTTGCAACCCCTGAGACGCTCAAAGAGAGAGCAAAAGCTCTCCAGCCCCGGCTCGCCATCCCATCAAAAGTCCTCCCCGGCGAAAGCTACGTCGGCGGCGGCACCATGCCGGGACGTCGCATCCCCACCGTCACCCTTGCCCTCGAAGGCGATCCCCAAGCCCTCGAATCCCACTTCCGCACCCACCACATTATCGGCCGGATCGAATCGGATCGGTTTGTGCTGGATATGCGGACGGTGGGTGAGAGGGATTTTGAGGCGATCACGCAGGCGAGTGAGGAATTGGGAATTAGGAATTAGGAATTTTGGTTTGCGTTGCGTGGCAACGCTTATATTGTTGGGGACGCGACTTCAGTCGCGTTGAGTGGGACTGAAGTCCCAGCCCCTTTTGCAGCGTCCGCGTAGGGTGCGTAATTGCGCACCTTCCAACGGTTGTGTGAGAAGGAACTTTTGATCAATCGCGTTGCAATTTTGGTGTGCTGTTGCACACCCTACGCGATACCTGAAATAAACACAAGGAGACCCCATGAACCCCCTCCCAAAAAATCTACCCACTACCCTCTACCCACTACCCACTAAGCCCCCCAAAGGGGTGCGCCCATGAGAGATATAATTATCGGCACCGCCGGACACGTCGACCATGGCAAAACCGCCCTCATCGAGGCGATGACGGGCTACAATGGCGACGAGATGGCTGAAGAGAAGGAACGGGGAATTACGATCGATCTGAGCTTCTCCAACATGGAGCAGGATGGGGTCAATGTCGCCTTTATCGATGTCCCCGGGCACGAGAAACTGATCAAAAACATGATCAGCGGGGCGTTTGGCTTCGATGCGGCGCTGCTCGTGATCGCGGCTGATGATGGGATCATGCCCCAGACACTGGAGCACTTCAATGTCCTGCGGATCACCGGGGTGCGCCGCATCGTCGTTGCGCTGAACAAAAGCGACCTTGCCGATGCCGATCTCCTCGCCCGGCGTGCACACGAAATCGAAGCGCTCTTTACCGAGCACCCCGCCATGGAACTCCTCGCGATCCTTCCCACCTCGATCCACCAACCTGAGACGATCACGGCACTCAAGGAGACCCTCTTTGCCCTCCCCCCGAGGCAAACACCCGATGCACCCTTTTTCCGCTACTACATCGACCGGGTGTTCAGCCCGCGCGGGGTGGGTACCGTCGTTACTGGCACCGTCCTCTCCGGTACCGTCACCAAAGGTGCCAAACTCAACGTCGCCGAGCTGAACAAACCGGTCACCGTCCGCAACATACAAGTGCACGGTCACGACCGGGAATCCGCCCACACGCACCAGCGGGTCGCACTCAACCTCGACCTCTCCCATCAGAAGCTCTCCAAAGGATTCTTGCTGTGCTCACGCGGTTACTTCCGGGGATTTGCGACGCTGGATGTCTCCCTCGAGATGATCGGAGATGCTGCGCTGACCCATGGTGCTGAAGTGCTCTTCATCAGCGGTGCCAAACGGGTCGAGGGGACGGTGCTCCTCTACCCCGACAACAGCTACGCCACCCTCAAACTCCGAGAAAGAGTCTTCACACAGTTTGGCGATCCGTTCGTCCTCCTATCCAGCGGCCGACTCGTCGCCGGAGGGGCAATCCTCATCCCCATCAGCGAGCCGATGCGCAAACGGCAGAAGCTCACCCTCCTGCAGACCCTCAAAGCCCGCGATTTCGCCCGGGCCTTTGCGCTGCTGCTGGCCAACCACCGCCGGGGATTTGGCCTCATCTCAAGCCATCAGCGCTTTGGGATCGACCACGCCGCAGCCCTCGAGTATGCCCGCAGCATCGAGGGAGCCTTTGTCGATGAAGCTGGGCTGGTGGTCTACCCGCTCGAGGCACTGACCACCATCCACGACGCTATCCATGCTATTTATGAAAACAATCCCCGCGCCTTCCTCTCTCCCGCTTCGGTCACGCTCCGGATCACCTGGGCGAGCGAAGCCCTCGTCGCCGAAGTGATGCACCGGATGGTCGCAGAAGGATACCTCAAACAAACAAACGGCATCTACCTCCGCGCCGATCAGGACGAAGATGAGCTCATCAACACCCTCGAAGAGCGCATCCACAC
>JALVWV010000007.1 GCA_027023145.1 Campylobacteraceae bacterium
GTGATAAGTCGCCGATATGGCGTTACGAAGCTGGAGCTTCGTAACGAGTTGAAATGTCGTAAGGATTGATAAAATGGTATTTTAAAACGATAACGATAAAGTCTGTGACCGTTTGCATTGTCTCCTTACGCCACACTTTCTCCCAACCGATAATCCAGCAGATGGGGTTGGCGATCCAGGAGTTCAAGCAATATCATAGTTGCGCCGGAGGGGCGACGCTGTCCCTGTTCCCATTGACGAACAGAAGAGGGGCTGACACCCAGCAGTTTGGCAAAAACCGTTTGGGAGAGATTGAGCTGTTTGCGAATATGTTGGATTTGTTGAGGTTGTAGGGATACTTTGGCGACAGTGACTCCGAGTTTGTTCAGTTCCTTTTGAGTAAAAGAGACTGGAATGTCTGCCTCGATCATGTCGGTGACAGTGGAGGCAATGGCTTCCTCGATATTTGCTCTCATTTTGCTTCTCCTATAGGAACAAAAACTTCAATTTAAACACTTAATTGTACCTCATTGTGATAGAGTTGTCAAGTTTTTCTTTTGAAAAATTGTAACGAGTTTTGAGGATAAAGTGAAAATGTATGTCAAATTGTCATACTTTCTCTATTGAGAGATAGAAATTGGAGGTATTCTTGATGTATATACCGCCGATATGGCGTGGTTGTTATGCCTTGGGGCAAAACTCCTCATGTTTCCGATCAAGTACCGCTTCGGCTTCGCGGTAGAGCGGCGTCAGCTCCGACTCAACTATCCCGATCAATGGCCGGTACTTCTCAAACGTCTGCCATACCCGCCGGGCACCATCCGTTTTGCCCCGCAGGTGCAATCCGATGGCGGTGGTGCCGTTGATGAGCCCTTTTTGGAGGAGGGCTTCTTCGCGTTTATCTTCTTTTTTGAGAATCTTCCATGAGTGTTCTAGTGTCTCATGCGCTTCGATAAAACGGTCTTCTGAAATTGCTGTGATAAAGTTCGTGATCGTTTGCGTCATTATGTTTCCTTGTAAAATCCATGTCGGATGAGGGTTTCAATTCCCGTGAGTTTGCCTCGAAAAGATTGTCGATAAGATCGTGGTCAAATGCAGAATTCACGCAGCGTCAATAAGAGATGAAGTGACTTGGTGGAGTGATGCGGTGAGGGAGACTTGTCCCTGAGCAAGGTGGACGAGAGCGTCGATGTCATGATCTTCAAGGTTCATCCCCTCCATTGCCATGGTTCCGATCGTCTCGCGGATGTTGCGGTACTGAACAGGGGTTAATACTTTTTGGTATCTGGCAAGGTATTTCAGGGAAGGTGTATCAAATATTGTGTTCATCGCAATAGCCCTTGTTTTCTTGTTGGTATGGTACCATAAATTCCATCAATGAGCTTTTCGGTGTGCGTCACCCTCACCCCTCCTGCGTCGAGGAGGAAACGGCGGGGAGGGTGTTGGGGCGGATGGCGCCTTTGGTTTTGCCCATGGTGTGGATCTCTTCGAAGACCAGCTCACCGTTGGATCGGTAGTGGTAGATGTGTTTGTAGCGACCGTTGATCGCGAAAATGAGGACGTAGTAGTTGTCCGGGATAGAATCGATGGTATGGATGGGGGCGATGGGGTCGTGGCGGTTGGTGAAGACAGGCTCTTCGGGATCGAGGGCAAGGTCGCTGATCATTTCGATGGAGAGGAGATCGGGGGTTTGGGTGCTGATGCGATGGATTGCCAGTGCCAGTGCCGCATCCCGGCTGAAAAAGACCAGTGTCTGATCGGGATCATCCAAGAGATTTTGGATCTGTTGACCCGCTTCGATCCAGGCTTTGGGACGTTGCTCGATGCGTCGATCGCGGATATAGAGGTGGCTGCCGGTGATGGTGTAAGAGTGCATTAGGATGCTGGGTTTGGGGACGAGACGGACGTCGCGGTTGCGCTCGAGGCGGTACAACTCAGAGTAGAGAGAAGCGGCTACTGCTCCCTGTGTAATCCAAAGGGTCAGCTTGGCATCGACTCGCAGTTGGTCGGGTATCGAGCGTGGCAACCGATAGACCATCTCATCGGAACGTCGCGTGCCTGGCAATCCCGGGTTGGACAGAGGGTGACCGCCATGGGATTGGGCAACCCGTTGGCTGGGGAGATTGTGCTGCGAGACGCGGTAGAGAAAGTAGTCACAAATCAGATGACGGGAACCCCAGGCGACCAGTGCACCGATCGCTTCGGTGCCGTATCCATGCCCCTGGGCATCTTCACGTAGCCAAATCCCCAGTTCTGGTCGTCGGGCATCGGTACGGGCATGGATGCCACATAGCCCAAGGAAGCGACCGGTTTGGGTATCCCGGATCGCCAGGACAATCTCTCGCCCTTTGGCTATCTGTATGAGTGTCTCCCGAAGAAACTGTTCGCTCTCAGCCGGAATCATGGGAGCCCGGGAGGTCATAAATCGCGTCACCTCCGGCGTAAACGTCTCATAGATTGTATCCGCAAGGGAGAGGTCGATGCTCTCAAAATCGAGACGGTCGCTTTTGAGTGTAACGGTTGTCAAGTCGCCGGAGGTATCTGGAGTGAGAAAAAGTTGTTGCCAGGATGTGGGTATGATGCCACGTCGTTTTTGATGTCGGTCGATCACGTAGGCACCGATCCCGCTCATGAGGGCGACAAATCCCATCACATCGCCGGGATGTCCGGGGACAAGATAAGCATGCAGCAGACCGTACGCACCCTCAAGTCCTACCCCAAGAAAGCCCATCTGGATCGCGCTTGGTCGGTAGCGGTATCGCAGCCCGACGAGGGTCACTCCGGTGAGGAACAACGGGACAAATTCGGAGATCAGCGCTGTCGTCCCAGTGTACATCCCGATCTGGAGAATATCGAGCAGGTGTAGTGGGTTGAAACCTTGGGATGCCCATTCGATCAGGGCGAACGTCCCCCCGAACAGCACTGGAGGAACGAGGATGAAGAGGATGATCGACGTATCGACCAGCAGGGCGAGAAGGAGGAGGGGGATGAGCTTGACGATTTCTTCCATCAGAGAACCTTTTTCCCCTGGATGTATACAGTGGCGGCTTCCTGCGTATGCAGCAGCGTCTGAAGCGCGATCTGTTCGTCCCGTTCGACCCGCTCGGGCAGGGTGACGGTGATGAGGTCGGCCGGAGCATCGGGGGCAATCCGACCGGCATCGCTGTGGAGTGCCCGGGCAGCATCGAGTGTCACGGCACGGAGGAAGCGCTCAGCCATCTTCTCAAGATCCCCCTGGTGGTGGAGCATCAGCGCCGCACGCAGCTCGTCCCAGAGGCTCAGTGACCAGTTGGAGCTGAGTCCATCGGTAGCGATGGAGAGGGGTGCGGTGATATCTTCGATGGGGAGGCGACCGCACCCCAGGAGGCGGTTGGAGCGGGGGCAGTGGGCGATGGTGTGGCCGTGCTCGGCCAGATACTCCCGCTCGGAGCGGGTAGTCTGAGTACAGTGGACGAAGAGCGTCGGATAGGTATCAAATGCATGGAGAAACTCATTGATGGACGTCACGGCACGCTCGGCACCGAAAAACTTCTGAAAAAACCCGAGGAAACCACCGGCATGGGATTCGAGCCACTCCCGCTCATGGGGAGATTCGAGGAAGTGGGTTGAGAGGGGGAGCTTTTTTTCTTTGGCCAGGGCGATGGCTTTGGTTAGCAGCACCGGATGGACAGAGTAGGGGGCGTGGATGGCGATGGCGGGGGCGATGCGCTCGGAGGGATCGGTGTGGAAGCTGTGGTTGAGCCGCTCGAGGAAATCGCCGTAGAGTGCATCGGCTGTCGCGGCCGAAGAGCCGATGAGTTCGTTGAAGTACGTCACGCGCTGAGGGGCACGCCGGCATACTTCGAGATCCCCGCCGAAACTGCTGATGGCTCCGAAATGGGTGATCCCGCTGCGGAGCATGGTTTCAACTGCCGCTTCCATCGTGGCATTGTCACAGCGTGCGACGAGCTCATCGCGGTGCTTGATGACACTGTCAAGCCAGGTCATGAAGTCGCCGTAGGTCAGTTCTGTCCGGTGGGCTGAAAATTCAAGATGGACGTGGGTGTTGATCAGACCGGGGAGCAGGACGGTGTGGGGTGGGGTGCGGACGATCTCCGCTTCGGGGTAGCGTGCCGTGAGGCGGTCGGGGGCACCCAAGGCAAGGATCGTCTCGTCAAACGCTACCGCTTGGTCGCTCACAAACCCATCGGGGGTAAAAATATGATCGGCTATGAGGATTTTGATGGACATCTAATCGACCCTTAATCGCTATTTAAATAGAATAGTGCCCATATTATACCATAAGGAATTGAAATGAAAATCGTCGTCATCCAGGGTCCCAACCTCAACATGCTCGGGCACCGTGAACAGCACATCTACGGCCCCATGAAACTCGAAGAGATCCATGAGCAGATGAAGCACTTCGCCACTGAAAACAACATCGAAATCGAATTTTTCCAGAGCAACCTCGAGGGGGAGTTGGTCGATCGCATTCAGGAGTGTATGGGGGACGCCAACGGCATCATCATCAACCCCGCTGCCTACAGCCACACCTCCATCGCCATCCGTGATGCCATCGCGGCGGTAGAGCTGCCGGTGATTGAGGTACACTTGACCAACATTCACGCCCGCGAAGAGTTCCGTCGTCACAGTATGACCGCAGAGGTCGTCGCCAGCGTCATTGCTGGCATGGGGCCGTTTGGCTACCATCTGGCTATGATCGGTATGACCCAGATCCTCAATGAAATGGCTGCTTCTCAACAAGCCCAAGGCTAAGGCGTACTGATGACCCGTATCCACCGCGACGAAAGCGCCCTCTACTACGCGTGTGGGTACAGCTGCGACAACGCGATCTTTCTTGATCTTGGAGCCGAAAAGTACTTCATCACCGATGGGCGCTACACCGTCGATGCCCAGGAGCATGTCCGGGATGCGGAGGTGCTCATCACAAACGATCTTGCCAAAGAAGCCATCAAACGGATCCGCAAATCGGGGGTCAAAAAGATCACCTACGATCCCAAAGAGTGGGATGTCTATACCTTCAGGCGTTTGCAGAACAAAACCAAAATCACATGGAAACCCAAATTACTCTTGGGGCAAAAGCAGCGGATCATCAAGCACCCTGATGAAATCGAACGGCTTGACACCGCCGCACGGCTGGGGGCTGAGGCATTCGATGAGTTTGGAGCGCTGGTCGAGGTCGCTGGGATCGGGCTAAATGAGCGGAAGCTGTATCAGACCGCTGTGGCGGTAATGCAGGGTGATGAGGGGCG
>JALVWV010000008.1 GCA_027023145.1 Campylobacteraceae bacterium
CTCGAACGGGATGTATGAAGCTGGATACGTGAGCTATCTCCTCCTGGACGGTGATTATTTGTACATTTCAGACGGGAGTTATCTGGGGAAAATACAGATCGATCCATATGATTTCGCATACTCAGGACGGGAGGCGTCTCTGGATGCTGATGTTGATGTAACCATTGGCGATCTGGCTCTCTCACAACGCAACGGTCACATCTGTATAGCCGACAGCCATCTCGGACTGCGTATCATCTCGCAGCCTGTCGAATACAAAATGAAAGAACTAAAAACGCTCGAAATAAACGGAACAGCAAACGGAATCGTCGTCTCCAGCGATGGGAAACATGCGTATCTGGTAGAGGGAGAAGCGGGACTGGTGATCGTGGATCTCGGGTCGTATTGACCTTGTGTGACTCCACCGATTACCTACACCTTAAACGTCTCCGACGTCCGGCAATAGGGTGCCATATAGCACCCATCACACTTTGGCTTGAGCGCTTTGCAGTGGTAACGACCGAAGAGCACCATGGCCTGGTGGAGGCGATGGAGATCGGTTTTGAATTTGCGGGTGAGTTGTTCTTCGCATTTGATGGCGGTGGGGGCGTTGCAGAGCCCCAAACGGTGGGCGACGCGGTAGACGTGGGTATCAACAGCCATGAGGTTGGCCTGGGTATACTCAATCATGACGACGTTGGCGGTTTTTTGGCCGACGCCGGCAAGAGTGACGAGCTCTTTGGGATCGAGGGGGATCTCCCCGCCGTAGTTTTCGACGACCGATTGTGCCATTGCGATAAGGTTCTTGGCTTTGGTATTGAAAAAAGAGCACGTTTTGATGTACGATTTGACCTCTTCGAGATCCGCATGGGCGAGGGAGGCGGGATCAGGATATGCATCGAAGAGTGCCGGAGTGATGAGGTTGACCCGCTTGTCGGTGCATTGGGCTGAGAGCATCACCGAGACAAGAAGCTCATACAGATTGCGGTAGGTAAGTTCGGTGATCGAATCGGGATAGTGCTCGAGAAACAGGGCGCGTATCGCCTCGATCTCCTCTTGGGTTGCCTGCTTGATCCGTGCCATGTCCGCCTCCAATCTGTTTGTGCAATCATACTGCGTGCACCGTTAATGTTTGATTTAAGCAACTCCGATATAATTGCTCCATCCATTTTTGAACATAAAGGACAGAAACAATGAAAAAAATTTTGAACACAGTCGCGACTGTGATTGCCCTAGGGACAGTTTCCCTCTCAGCTGCCGATACGTTGGCTACAGTCAATGGGACACCAGTGACAACCGAAGATGCCAACATCTACGTCGCCCAGACACAACCGGGCGCCCATTTTGATGCCTTGACAGCAGATCAAAAAAAAATGATCATCGATCGTCTGATTGAGCGGGCGGTGTTCATCGAGCAAGCCAAAAAAGAGGGGATCGAAAAAGATCCAGAATACCAGCGCCTGCTTGCCCGCGACAAAGAGGAGCTGATGGTGCGCACCTGGATCACCAAGCAGTTTAAAAACACCGTCGTCAGTGACAGCGAAGCCAAGGCGTACTTTGACAAACACTCCGATGAATTCAAAGTCCCAGCCCAGGTACACGCTCGCCACATCGTGCTCAAGGATAAAAAAAGTGCCCAGGAGGTTTTGGCACAATTAAAAGGGCTTAAGGGCAAGGCACTCAAAAAGCGCTTCATTGAACTTGCCAAAGCCAAATCGACCGGTCCTACTGGGCCCAAAGGGGGTGATTTGGGATTTTTCGCTCCCGGTCAAATGGTCAAACCGTTTAACGATGCGGTGTTTGCGATGAAAAAAGGGGAAGTCTCAGCCAAACCGGTCAAGACACAATTTGGGTACCACGTTATCTATCTCGAAGATATCAAACCCGCCAAAACCATCCCGTACCAAGAGGCCAAAGATCGCATCGTCGGAATGCTCAAGCAAAAAAACTTCAGTACCAAAATGGCCAAAATGGCAGCCAGCCTGAAATCAAAGTCGAAGATCGTGATTTCTGCGGAATCCAATACGACAAAATAGTGGATTTAACCCCACTGTTCAGCCCGGTTTGATACAATATCAAAAAGGTCATGAAGGAGTAGCATGAAGCAGTTTGTTGTTGCAAGTTTTGTTGGGATAGCCTTGATGGGCAGCAGTATGTCAGCCAAGGTGATCGGTCGTATCAATGGGTACCCGGTCACCGAAAAAGAGGCGAACCATTTCTTGAAAATTGTCACCAAAGGAAAATTGAAATTTCATCAGCTGCGCCCAAAAGACAAACAAGATGTCATCAAGCGGATTGCCGTAGATTCTCTCTTGATCGGAATGGCTAGGAAAGAAGTTCCCTATACTGAGCGCAATCAAGTTGTTGTTAATTACTGGCTTTCTAAAAAGATCAAAGATATGACGGTCTCCGATATGGAGACGCGCAAAGCTTATGATTCCAACAAGAAACTTTTCAAAGATTCTGACGGCAAGATCCTCCCCTTTGACAAAGTAAAAGATATGATTGCGATCTCAATCAAGCAGAAAAAATATGTCGCCCAACTGATGGAAAAAGCCCGGATTACCATGGGTAAGAAAGTGATAAAATCCCCCAAAAAAGGAACATCTTCCTCTAAAAAAGGGAAGAGGATTGTTTCGTCAAATGGCAAAACAAAAATATATGTAGTCAAGAGTGGCAACACTCTTTCTGGTATTGCTCATAAATACCACATCACGGTGGCGGAACTAAGAGCCCTTAACAATATGACCAAAAAAGACACACTCAAGATCGGTCAGAAACTCAAAGTCCCCGCTAAATAATGAAGGAATCCATGTGAACCCAAACGTATCCTCTTTTCTAAATCCCGGTGTGGTCAGCGGAGAAAAACTCCAACAACTTTTTGCCTTTGCCAAAGCAGAAGGGTTTGCCATGCCTGCGGTCAACGTCGTCGGGAGCAACTCGATCAACAGCGTCATGGAGGCAGCCAAAAAGGTAAACAGCCCCGTGATTGTCCAGTTTAGCAACGGGGGTGCTGCCTTTAACGGTGGTCAAGGGATCGACACTCAGAGGGCTGCTGTGATGGGAGCCGTCAGTGGCGCACGTCATGTCCATTTGTTGGCTGAGAGCTACGGCATTCCTGTTGTCCTCCACACCGACCATGCTGCCCGCAAGCTTCTGCCGTGGATCGATGCGTTGCTTGAAGCAGGAGAAGACCACTATGAGGCATACGGCAAACCGCTCTTTTCTTCGCACATGATTGATCTGAGTGAAGAACCGATCGAAGAGAACATCGCCACCTGCAAACAGTATCTCAAGCGGATGAGTGCGATCGGGATGACCCTTGAGATCGAGCTGGGGGTGACCGGCGGCGAAGAGGATGGAGTAGATAACAGTCACATAGACAATGCCCTGCTCTATACCCAACCCGAAGAGGTGGCCTATGCGTACGAGGAGTTGAGCGCAATCAGCCCCAACTTCACCATTGCCGCCTCTTTTGGCAATGTCCACGGTGTTTACAAACCTGGCAATGTCGTCCTCACACCCAAAATCCTCGACAATTCCCAACGATACATCGAAGCAAAACTTGGCACCGACCCCAAGCCGGTCAACTTCGTCTTCCACGGAGGATCGGGCTCACGGATCGAGGAGATCCGTGAAGCGATCGAGTATGGGGTCATCAAAATGAATATTGACACCGATACACAGTGGGCGTTTTGGGATGGTGTACGCGGGTACATCGCTCAGTATCACGCATACCTCGAAGGACAGATCGGCAATCCCGAAGGGGACGACAAGCCCAACAAAAAATATTACGATCCCCGCAAGTGGCTCCGAGCAGGTGAACTCTCAATGGTCGCACGCCTCGAAAAAGCGTTTGAAGATCTCAACTGCATCGACCGATTTTAAGTTTCAGGAGAGAGACTTCAAGTGCGCCCTTGTGCGCTTGGTTGACCCCGGGTTTATTCTGCGCCTCTTGCTTTCCTGTTTTCACCTCCCTAAAAAAGTTGTCTGAGGCGTAAATTCGATTTTTTCAGATATTCTCAATGTGGCTGATTATGCATAGATCAACTCACTTTGTATTTGCTTTTTAAAAGGTGACGGACTGTCCAGGTCAAAAATATCGATCTTTTGGTGAAAGGTTTTCACTCGTGCCATATCTCCTGATATGGCACGCAACTGAAAGCCTGATGTGATGCATGGGTTCCATATCGGGAGATATGGAACCAGGGGATACCGAGATAACAGTTCTTCTCTCCCCATTTTTATTTCACCCCGCTCAAAACAACCTTTCGCTATAATCACTAGCAATTTTTACCGAACAGGACAAATTGTGATCACCCTCAAAGAAGCCCTTTCTAAAACCCCCGAAGAAATCCAGACATTACGAGATAAAATCATGGCGGATGCTCAGGCAAGCGAACTCAATGCCTATATTGGTTTCGATCAGAGCGGCAGTGGTATCCCGATCCTGCTCAAAGATAATATTCAGGTCAAGGATTGGAGTGTCACGAGTGGATCGAAGATTTTGCAAGGGTACATCGCTCCGTACGATGCGACGGTGGTGGAAAATCTGCGCACAGCCGGGTTTGCGCCGTTTGGGCGGGCGAATATGGACGAGTTTGCGATGGGCTCAACCACGGAGAACAGCTACTACGGTGTGACCCGCAACCCGCGTGACTCCCAGCGTGTTCCCGGCGGGAGTTCCGGCGGATCAGCCGCAGCGGTAGCAGCGGGCATTGCCATCGCAGCTCTAGGGAGCGATACGGGTGGTTCGATCCGTCAGCCAGCGGCGTATTGCGGTGTCGTGGGGTTCAAGCCCACGTATGGCCGTGTCAGCCGCTACGGGTTGGGGGCATATGCTTCGAGTCTCGATCAGATAGGCCCGATCACCCAGAATGTCGAAGATGCTGCGATCCTTTATGACGCGATCAAAGGACACGACCCCAAGGACTCCACCTCAGCTGAGTTTGAAAAAAAGCCGATCTACGGCCACATCGACCCGACGCGCAAGCTGACCATCGCCGTAATCGACAATTACATCGCTGAAGCCGACCCGGCAATCCAAGCGGCCTTTGCCCGGACGGTTGAGACCCTCGAAGCGGCCGGACACACCATCGTCCACCGGGAGATGACCAACACCAAGTACGACATCGCCACCTATTACATCCTCGCCACCGCCGAAGCAGCTACCAACCTCGCCCGGTACGACGGCATCCGCTACGGTCGACAG
>JALVWV010000009.1 GCA_027023145.1 Campylobacteraceae bacterium
GAAAATTGACCACAAGGTACTTCGGCTTGGGGACGGCATTTTTCAGCGCATATTCCAAATCAGTGAGGAACTGATCTTCATCCACGGCAAACGTCGTTTCGTCAAACGTCAGTTTCATTTTTTCGACGTTGCCTCCTGCAAGGATAAAGGCATACGAATGGATCGGATAGGTCGGATCGGGGACGATGGCGACATCGCCGGGATTGGTGATTGCTTGGACAAGGTGGACGTAGCCCTCTTTGCTCCCCATGGTTGCCACCGCTTCGGTCTCAGGATCAAGGACGACACTGTACTTGCGCAGGTACCACTTCGTGATCGCCAGACGGAGCTTGTAGATCCCTTTAGAAGCGCTGTAGCCATGAACATGAGGCTTGCGTGCCGTCTCAACCAGCTTGTCGATGACCGGTTCGAGGGCAGGACCGTCGGGGTTGCCCATCGAAAAGTCGATCACATCCGCTCCGGCTCTTCGCTCCGCCATTTTGAGGTCATTGACCACGGCAAAGACATATTTTGGGAGCCGGTTTATCTTATCAAATTGTATTTCGTCAAACATAAATTACCATACCTTACTTTGATTCAGTTGCTGGAAAGTCTCATGAGGGATCTCTTTGACCGTCCCTTTCTGGATCAGTAAAAAGTGCTTTTTACCATCGTTAAACTTGAGCTCTTTGTTGCCTATTTTAAAACGGAGCCACCCATGGCCGGTTGCGACGATCCACTTCCCTTTGGAACCTTTGAATGTCACCTTCTTTTTCGAGACACTCGTCGACCGCTTCATGGTCACGAGATCGACGATACCAAGCCAAATTTTCTTTGTCGGCACAAGAACAACCCCCATTCTAGCCGCTTTTTCTCGAGCCGCTTTTTCCTGTGCAGCTCTCTTGCGAGCCGCTTGCTCCTGGCGTGCCTTCTCTTCAGCTGCGATCCGACGAGCCTCTTCTTCGGCCTTTTGGCGAGCAGCCGCTTCCTCAGCCTGTTTACGTGCGGCTGCTTCCTGCTTGGCTTTGGCTTCTTGAGCATCCTTTAGGGCTCGCTCTGTCGCTTCCTTGATGATGCTTCGCTCCTCGGCATCCCCTTGGGAATCTTTGGATACGGAGGGAACTTCAGCACCCAAAGGTGCCGAGGTATCGGTTGCGGTTTGGGGGGTCTCGTCTGCCGCTGCAGCCAAAGCATCTCCAATTTTCTTGATGGCTTCATCGGTGTCTGTTGGCACAGAGGAATTGTTGGCAGAAGATGTTTCTTCCTGCAAAGCTACCGCATTGCTAGAATTGGGCTGCTTCTCACCTTTGGCGGGGGTCTGGCTTGCCGGCTCCAAGGTTTGTTGCTTACTCTCATCCGTAGAAGCGTCATTGGCTAAATCTGCAATATCTTTCTCGCCGTCAGTCGGTGTTTTGTTTGCCGATTCTTTTGGTTCCTCCGATGCTCCGGCGATCACAAAAGAGCCATCACCCTGATCGACTGCCCCCGCTGAACTCTTCTTTGAGGCAACATTTGCTTCCGGCTTTTCATTGTCCGATGCGCTTCCCATCCAGGATTGGGCTTTCCGCACAATCGCCGTAAAGAAACCCACGTTCTCCCCGGATGTGCTGACTGCCATATCACTCTCTTTGCTTGATGTGTACGTCCACCACGCGGCATAGAGCAATGCGGCTCCGATAAGGACAACCACGATCGGCTTGATCAGGGAGTATCTCCTTCTCTCCATTGGAGCATCAAGCACAGGTGAAGGTCTGCGGGAGGGTGTACGATGCCCGTCAACCGAGGATGCATGCACCTCCTCATTAGGGGTGTCCTCCTCGAAATAGGCGAGGCATTCAGCTCGAAGCTGACTCAAATCGACCCGGTACTCCCGCTCAAGGATGGAGATGAAACCCAGTGCCTGCACTTTGCGAAAACTGGTAAAGTCTCTTTTGAAAAGGTGCTCGAGGTTTTCAGAGGAGAGGCGGGTTCGGTTGCTGATGGAAGCCAGGGTGTTCTCTTCGATGATCTCATTCAGTTGCATAACTCATCCTGTGTATCAATATGGCGGCAGCCGCGCTGACGTTGAGTGAGTCAAAGGGGCGCTGCATGGTGATCGAAACGGTCGTATCGAGTTTTTGTCGGGCCTTCTTGGAAATGCCGGTCGCTTCATTTCCCAGTACCAGCACCCGTCGGGAGGCGAACGTGACCGACTCGATCGCTTCCCCTTCCATCGAAGCTCCGTAGTGACGGAAGCCCACTTGGGTTAATTCGTGCATCGCATCAAGGATGTTGTGCTCAATCCGAAACGGCATCTCGAGCAACGCTCCTGCACTGGTGCGTGCCACCGCCGCGAAGTTGAGCTGACGCACCCCGGTGGCGATGATCCCATCGACTCCGAGTGCATACGCCGATCGGACGATTGCGCCGATGTTGCCCGCATCGGTGAGTCCATCGAGCAGGAGGACAAAATCCCCGGACTTGATCTGTGTCAGCGATGCTTCCTCAAACGGCGCCATCTCGACCAGCAATCCCTGATGATTGCCCCCTTTGCTCATCGCCTGAGCCCAGCGGTTCTCAAGAAACTTGATCCGGTCGCGGTAGCGTGCATACAGCGCCTGAGGGAGGATCCCCTTTTTGGCAATGTAGACCGTCTTGATCCGCTCTTCGTGTCGTTGCAATGCGTGCAGGCACACCTGTTTTCCGTAAATAATCATGGAAGATTTTATCGAATTTTTACTTTACCCTTTGGCAGTAAGGATCGCGTACCACTCTTTCGTGCTTTTTCCGCTCAGCTGGGCAAGCAATTTTGCCTTGGGTTTCGGGGGAAGATCGAGGTGAAGCACGGCTTCAAACGAGAGGGATTGGTGCTCCGATTGTTTCCCGCGGACGATCACCACCCACTCCCCCCGAATCGTCTCGGTGAGGATGCGTTCGCGCACCGATGCAGCCGTACCGCGATAGTATCGCTGGTACCGCTTGGTCAACTCTTTGGCGGCGAATATTTCCCGATCGGGATCAGCTTCCATGAGAGCATCAAGAAGTTTTTCGAGTCGGTGGGGCGCTTCGTAGAGAATCGTATCGGCACTGTTTGCCAATACCGCATCGAGTTGCGCTTGACGCTCTTTCCCTTTGTGCGGGAGGAAGCCGACGAAGCAGAAGTTCCCGCTCTCAAACCCGCTGGCAGCATACGCTGTCGTTACCGCCGATGCGCCGGGGAGGACATCGTAGTCGATCCCCTGCTTCTGTGCATACGCCACGAGTACCTGCCCCGGATCGGAGATCGCGGGCATCCCGGCATCACTGACATAGACGATATTTTGTGTGGTCAACACATCTCCAAGCTGTATCAGCCGTTCGGCTCCATTGTGCTCATGGAACGAATAGAAATCCGCATCCGGCATGCGCATTTCAAACCGTTCTTCGAGCAATCGAAGGAGTTTTTTGGTCTCACGGGTGTCTTCGCAAAGAAAGATATCTGCTGTCTCAAACAGACGCATAGCACGCAAGGTGATGTCTTGAGGGTTTCCGATGGGGGTGGGGACGAAGGTGATCATGAGAGGAGGCGAAGCAGCTGCTCTTGAAGCAGCCGTCTGTTCGCCGAAGCCAATGGGGGATTAGCCGAGGTTGTACTTTTTCTTGAACTTATCGACACGACCAGCTGCATCCACGATCTTCTCCGAACCGGTGAAGAAAGGGTGGCATTCGTTGCAGATGTCGATGGAGAGCTCAGGTTTGTTCGAGCGGACTTCAAACTCGTTGCCGCAGGCACAGGTGACTTTGGTGGTCATGTAGTCAGGGTGGATATCTTTTTTCATCAAAAAGCCTTTTGTTTTGGTTTTTCCGAAATTGTGTTCGGTTTCTGGCAGGCAACCAACCTGCTCCGATCATCATGATGATGACCCTTCCGCATCCGGTGATGGGGGCGCAGCAACGCTCGTCGGCGAGACTGCTCTCTCGCTGACGCGAGGAAACAGGGCGGTATTATAGCGAAAAAGGTTTAAACTCTCCGCGCTGCATTACCGAAAAGCTATCAGTATCTCCTTTTGGTGCTGTCTTTGACATTGATCAGCACTTTGATGTGCTCGACCACCTCCACCAGATCTTCCTGCAACCGCATCACCTCAAAGATATCCTTGTAGGCAAAGGGTGACTCATCCAAAGTATTTTCATCTACCGTTCCTGTAATCCCCTGCATTTCTGCTTCAAAATCTTCCAGCGAGACATTTGTTTTGGCTTTCTTGCGGCTCATCACTCGCCCTGCTCCATGAGAAGATGATGACAAAGCGTCTGCATTGCCTTTGCCTATGACCACAAATGAGCCATCTCTCATATTGCCAGGAATCACCCCTCTCATCCCTTTTTCTGCGTGTGTTGCTCCTTTTCGGTGTATCCACTCTCCTCTTTTTGAGTCATACTCTGCATGGTTATGGTTGCGGTTGATAAATCGGCTCTCATCCTCTACCTCAAATATAAAGTCCCCACCCATAATCTCATTCATCGCTTCATGAATACGAGCTATCATCAGCTTACGGTTTTCCAATGCAAAGTTGAGTGCAAAGTTTTGATCTATGATGTACTCTTTGCCCAAAGTACTGTTGACATCTAATCCACATATCTCTTTGATCTCATCTGGGCGTATCTTTTTGTTTAGCTCCAGCATTTGCTTGTGTTTGAACTTCAATAGTGCCTTTTCAAACCCTTCAGGGTTGTTTTCTTTGAAGCCTGTATTACGCTTGGTAAACTCCTCCAATCTCTCTGAGAGTGCGTCTTCTTGATTATGCTTTGCCAAATACGCCTGTATCATATAGTGAGAGGCTATCTTGTGCCCAAAGCCCCGGCTTCCTGAGTGGATCACGATCCACGCTTTTTCATCGGCTCCGTACCCTATCTCGATAAAGTGGTTACCGCCACCCAGTGTACCCAGCTGTTTGAGCCCTGTACTATTAAGCACAGACTCTGCAAAAGGTGTAAGTTCTAAGTCATACTTAAACGGCTGATGGTTCTTGTGTTTGCTAAACCCCAGCGGTATGGTCTCTACAATAGCATTGTAGATAGCCGTCGCATGCTTCTCTACCTCTGCTTTGGTATAGTCTGTCTTATACGCGCACATCCCACATCCGATATCAAACCCCACAAACTGAGGCACGACCACATCTTTGGTAGCACACACCCCACCAATAGGCATGGTGTACCCTGCATGGGCATCTGGCATCAA
>JALVWV010000010.1 GCA_027023145.1 Campylobacteraceae bacterium
CCCTCCCTGTCGGCGTCACCCTCCTCTACACCATCAACGCTCTTGATACCGCCACCATCAAGCAGGTCGTGGGCGTTATATTGTTGGGGATCGTCCTTGTGCAGCTCTTTGTCCACTTCAAACCCCGCGACCGGTTCCCGATCATCTGGGATTGGCTCGCCTTCGGACTCAGCGGGACGATGCTGGGGATGATCGGCATGGGCGGACCGCCCGTAGTGGTGTGGCTCATGGCACACGACTGGGAGCCGCTACGCACTCGCGCCTTCGTCTCAGTGCTTTTCCTCGTCGCCGCCCCGGTGCAGATCGCCCTGCTCTACTGGAAGCTCGGAGAGCAGGTGGATCATGCCTTCGGACTTGGTGTTGCCTTGCTTCCCATCGTGATCGTTGCGACCCTGATCGGTATTCGCATCGGCAATACTTTTGATCGGAAACGGCTCGAGAACGCTGTAACATTTTTCCTCTTTCTTACGGCGATTGTATCGATTATTTCTCCCCTTTTGTAATAAAAATAGGGTCGGCTTGTTTTTTTTAAATAATTTTGATATGATTGCTACAAATCACGTAGCTTCAAAAGAGAGGTAGATGGCATTTTCAATCAAAAGAATTTTGACAAGCAATCATGATTTTGCCCCGGATGAGTATGAACTCAAATTTAAATTTATCCTTTTCAATTCCTTGGTACTCATCAATGCAGTTTTTATTGGCTGTATGGTAGCATACCGACTCTCAGTACACCAAAAGACCATTGCATTTGCAGACTTGTTTTATCTCTTTTTTATTGTGTTGGGCTTTTTTTGGGCACGCGTCTCCAAGGGATCATTGCAATACTTAATGTGGTTTGCTGTCTTTTTCTCATTTATCTTCGTTACGATTCTGTTTTCTCACGATCTCAATCCCCTTACCGGAGTTAGTTTCTACATACTCCTTTTTCTCATCACTTACATACTCCAAGGGTACCAAGCAAGCATCGTCGTACTCGTCCTCTCTCTGTTTACTATACCCTATATCGCCTTGTCACAAAAAGGATTCTCACTGCCCGATACGTTGATCGGCTTACTGCCTTTTGCTTCGATCGCCTTTTTTCTTTATATTTTTCACCAGTACAATGAAAAAATCAAACAAGAGTTGCAAAACCAAAAACAACGCTATGCCCACCTAGCTCACTACGACTCCCTGACAGAGGTTCCCAACCGAAATGCACTGTTTTCATTTTTTGAAGATGCACTTGCGTCCCGTTCACGCTCTGGAGCCTGCTTGGCTGTTATGTTTATCGATCTTGATGGCTTCAAACAGATCAATGACCAATATGGGCATGCTGCAGGCGATCGGGTGCTTCGTTTCGTAGCCGAAAGGCTCCGGCGTCAAATCCGCAGATCAGACATGCTGGCGCGACATGGGGGAGATGAGTTTATTATCGTGATGCAATCGATCATGGAGCGCCAGGATATCGAGACGGTTCTTGCCCATATTTTCGAAGCCATCCAAGAGCCGATTGTTGATGCAGAACGTTCCATTTTTCTCACACTCAGTATCGGTGTTGCCATCGCACCACAAGATGGTGTGCAGATGGATGACCTACTCAAACACGCCGATCAAGCTATGTATCATGCCAAGAGAAATGGAAAAAACACGTACAGTTTTTACGAAGATATCAAAGAAGATACCCCCGCGTAGCTATTACCCCAATACAGACTATGCTTTTTTCAAAAACTCAGTTTTAAGGAAGATTTTTGTCCCGTTAACTCGCCCTTCGATGTGGGTAGGGTCGGTCGGGACGAGGTGGATGTTTTTGACCGTGGTGCCCTGCTTGGCGGTGAATCCTGCCCCCTTGACTACGAGGTCTTTGATGATGATAACGCTGTCTCCTTCAGCAAGGAGATTACCGTTGGCATCACGGACGATGGGAGCTTCTTCCTCCGCATCCGCCAAACCTGCCTCAGCCCACTCCTGCACTTCCGGCTCAAGATAGAGCATGTCGAGCATATCCTGTTTACCCAGTTTGCTCAGCAGGCGATATGCCATCACCTGTACTGCCGGCTCCGTGCTCCACATACTGTCACTCAGGCAGTGCCAGTGGGCTTCGTTGCCGCTCGGATTCTCGATCGTCGCGGCGCAGGTGGAGCAGATGAGAATCTCCTCATCTTTGGGTGCTACGGTATACCCATGCAACCCTTCTTCGCCTCCACACAATTCACATTTCCCGCCGCTGCGTTCCTTCAATGTCTCGATACTCATGGATTGTCCTTCTGGTTTATTTTGGGCGTATTTTACTCTTAGCTACATTAATTCTCATTTTTCCTGTTCCTATACTATGAGACCTATATCCTCCATGGGGTAGTGCTTTTTATTGTATGTCCAAAGTGAAAGATTGTGGTGCTTTGCTGTGGCAGCTATGATGTAATCTTCCAACGAGATGCCATTATATGCCTTTTTGTATCTATATGCATATTGGCCGCTTATACGCCCTGTGTCTGCACAGACATCTACCACTGTAAAAAAAGAAAAGAGTTCTTCTATCTGCTCTATCTCTTTGGGTCTTGCCCCGGCATAGACCTCTGCTATGACAATAGGCGAGATGTAAAATGCACATCCTTTTAAGGCTTGTAACTTTTTTAGCGTTTCTTCTTTTTTCTTGAGTATGTTGATGACTACATCGCTGTCTAAAAGTACTTTAGTCATGCAGTATTCTACTTTTTGCTCGAAGGTTTTGTACATACTCTGTCGCATCTACATCCGCAAAACTCTCGATGGGGTTCATGTTATCTATAAACGCTTGCATGTCATTTTTTTTCTGTTTGACAATCTCTTTGCTTATCACGGATCGTATAAACTCAGAGACAGAGATGTTAAGTGACAATGCTATCTTTTTTAACTCTCCCAATGTATGCTGCTCAAAATAGATCTGGGTTCTCTGCATAACGTCTCCTTTGTTTGATGCTCTATACACCACCAGTATACATTACTCTGTCTTAAAGGAGTATAAACAAGCCTCATGTGACTTCGATGACACGTTCACTGTTCTAAGGCGATATACAGGATAAAAGGTAAAACTATACCTCGTACGCTGGTGATTTTACGGCCAATTATGTTTCTGTATCCAAAAAGTGCTATCATTTCTCATATGGGCACCTCTAATACGAACCAAAAAATGGATCATTCATGAACACTTCAAGTGATATTATCGTCATCGGCGGTGGAGCGACCGGGGCAGGAATCGCACTCGATGCGGCGCTGCGTGGCCTCTCGGTCACCCTTTTTGAGCAAAACGATTTCGGCGAGGGGACAAGCAGTCGCAGTACCAAGCTTGTCCACGGCGGCGTGCGTTACCTTGAGGCGGCCGTCAAGCACCTCGATCTCGAGCAGTGGAAATTGGTACGTGAAGGGCTGCGCGAACGGCGGAGCTTCCTCCGCAATGCCCCGCACCTTGCCCATCCGGTCGAGCTGATCACCCCACTCTACCATTGGTACGAACTCCCCTACGTCTATGCCGGGCTGTTCCTCTACGACCAGATCAGTGGTCGCGCTTCACTGGGGCGCAGCCGCTTGCTGCGGGCTTCCACAGCGCTGAAACGCAACCGAGCAATCAACCCAGACGGTCTCAAGGGAGCCGTGAGCTATTTCGACGGCGCATTCAACGACGCCCGGATGGTGATCGCCCTCCTTCAAAGTGCCGAAGAAGCCGGAGCCCGCGTCCACAACCATCATGCCGTCACCCAGCTCCTCAAGGATGCGACCGGCAGCCTCACCGGCGTCGAAGTCCACGATACACTCACCGAGACCACGACCCAGCACCACGCCACCGCCATCATCAACGCCACCGGCCCTTTCACCGACGCGATCCGTCGGATGGACGATCCAGAATGTTCCCCGCTGGTCGAGACGAGCAGCGGCATCCACATCGTCCTTCCCGCTCGATTCCTCCCTGCTTCCACCGGCCTTATGATCCCCAAGACCTCCGATGGACGGCTGCTGTTTGTCCTCCCCTGGCAAGGGCACTGCCTCGTGGGTACCACCGACAATCCAGCCTCACTCTCCGAACACCCCGAAGTGACCGATGACGAGATCGATTTCCTCCTCGATCACCTCAACCGCTACTTCGCGCTCGAGGCCACCCGAGATGATGTGCTCACCACGTTTTCCGGGCTGCGCCCCCTGATCACTTCAGAATCGCAGCACTCCACCGCCGCCCTTGTCCGTGAGTCGGAGTATCGCTTCTCCCCCTCCGGCCTCCTCACCGTCGCCGGGGGCAAGTGGACGAGCTACCGGGCGATGGCCGAAAAAACCCTCGATCTCCTCCTCGAAGCCCATCCCACACTCACCCCCACTCAAACCTGCACAACCCTCCATCACAAAGTCGTCGGCAGCCGGGAATCTCAAGCAGTGGTGATGGATCGTCTCACTGCCCATCCTCAGCTTGCCCCGCTAGCCGAATACCTCTACAGCCATTACGGAGACCGAGCCGAACAGATCACTGAGTATGCCAAGACAGAAGCCGACCTGCTGCCCCTGCTACCCGAGACATCCATCACCCGAGCCGAAATCCGCTACACGATCCACCATGAATATGTCCGCAAACCGCTGGACTTCCTTGTCCGACGCAGCGGGTTGGGGTTGACCGACCGCACAAGGACACAGGATCTCCTCATAGATGTCATTCAGATCATGGCAGAAGAGCTCTCCTGGAGTGCCGCCACCCTAAAAATGATGGAAAACGAAGCCCACGAACGTTTACTCTCTTCCATCTAACCCAAATAGGAGTAGAATATGCTCAACATTAAACCAGCGGGAGCCTTATTGTGAAACCCATCGATCTTAACCGTCTTTTCCCCCCGAAAGCCATCTCCTTCAACCCGGATGAAGTCTTTGACATCGCCGTGATCGGCGGCGGTGTAGTCGGGACAGGTATTTTTCGGGAATTTGCCCTTAACGGCGCCAAAACTCTCCTCGTCGAGCGGAGCAACGACATCCTCGAGGGTGCGAGCAAGGGTAACAGCGCCATCCTCCACACCGGCTTCGATGCCCCGCCTGAGAGCCTCGAACTCGCCTGCGTCAAGCGGGGCTACGAAGAGTACATGCAGCTCAAAGACGAACTGGGTCTCAGCTTCCGCAACACCTCGGCCGTCGTGGTCGCGTGGAACGAGGA
>JALVWV010000011.1 GCA_027023145.1 Campylobacteraceae bacterium
GGTCAGGGTGTTGGTCGGGTCGATTCCCACTTCGCCGATGAGGTAGGCCAAACGGGTGGTGAGGGTCTTGGTTTTGCCGCTGCCAGCACCAGCGAGGATCAGTACCGGCCCGTCGATCTGAGTCGCCGCTTCCCGCTGCGCATCGTTGAGTTCATTCAGCATGCCCTGATGCTCCTTCCTTCGTTAGAAAGACTATTATATCGATAAATAGTTAAAAAACTGCAACAGCATTATGAATATAGAATTTAAATAAATAAGTTAAACTTATGCCAATATTTGTTATAGTTAAGGATAAGTTTCAATAGTAACATAACTAATAAGGTGGAGCCGATGTTAAAAGATTTTGTCAAGATGGAGACTTTCCTGACGGTAGTACGCGAGCGGAGCTTTTCCAAAGCGTCTGCCAAACTGGGGATTTCCCAACCGGCGGTAACGCAGCAGATCAAGTACATCGAGAATTACCTCGACAGCAAGATCATCGAGCGGAAGAAGAATGGTATCCGCCTCACAACGTCCGGAGAGGATCTCTACAAGATCGCTGTGCGGTTGGAGAAGTGTGTGCTTGCCGCCGAGACAGATACCCTCAAAATCATCGACAAGAAGATCACCTTTCGGATGGGGGCGTCGTTTACGATCGGCAACTACGTAATCCCGGGTGAATGTCTCAATACGCTCAAAGATGCGATCAACAACGACATTCGCATCGACATCGAAGTGAGCAACAAGATCGTCGAGATGCTCAAAGACCGCAAACTCGACCTCGGACTGATCGAAGCCAAAATCGTCGAAGAGGATTTGATCGTCCGGGAGTGGCGCGAAGATGAGATGGTGGTCTTTAGCAACACTCCCCTACCCAAGGTTCTCCGTCCGGAAGATATTTATGGCTTCAAATGGGTCTGCCGCGAAGAGGGGAGTCAAACCCGCAAAGTGGTCGCTGAGACGTTTGAGGAGATTGGAATAGATTGTTCTGCACTTGACGTCCTTTCCGAAGTGGGCAATACCACTGCCGTCATGCAAACCATCAAGCGCAGCAATAAGGATGCCGATACCCCGATCGTCTCGATCATCTCCCGCACTGCCATTGCGGACGAAGTCCAGAAGGGGGAACTCTTTGAAGCGAGCGTCCAAGGCTACCACATGATGCGTCACTTTTACATCGTCTACCACAAAGAGAACAAGCATAACGCGTATGTGAACAATGCAGTTGATTATATTTTGTCGGGGAAATGCTAGGGAATTAGGAATGAGGAATTAGGAGTTTTGGTTGGCGTTGCTTTGCAACGCTTTTATCTGAGGGGATGCGGATTCAGCCGCATGGTTGGGACTGAAGTCCCAGCCCCTTTTATTACTTGACTGTAGGCTTTCCAGCCTTGATCCACCCGTTTTCGATGCCGTCTTTGAGTTCGAAGACGTTTTCAAATCCCAATTGCTTGTCGAGGAAGTTGCCCAGAGCGTGTGAGCGGTTGGCGTGCGCACAATAGACGATGATGGGTTGTTTTTTGTCTTTGACGAGATGCCCCAGCTCGAAAAACCAGTTTCCCATGTCTGGTTGACCTTTTTCATTAAAAAACATCATTTTGTGTGCCCCTTTGATAATACCGGTGGCTTGCCATTCTCCAGGGGTGCGGATGTCAATGACAGGGATTCCCTTGGCTTGCATTTTGGCGAGCATGTCGCTGTCGATGGCGGTAAACTTGGCCATCGCTGTGAGGCTGAGTGCCGCGAGGATGAGGAGGATCTTTTTCATGGTGTTTCCTTGTTTTGATTTGCATTTGCAGAAGTATAGTGGAGAAAGGTTAACGGTTTTTTAAGTTGAGAGTTGAAATTTGAGTGGGGAAGTTTATAGATGGTGGCGCGGGACGGAATCGAACCGCCGACACAAGGATTTTCAGTCCTTTGCTCTACCGACTGAGCTACCGAGCCACTATAAAGAGGCTGAAATTATACCTAGAGAAGTTTAAGGGGGGCTGAAATACCGGGAAAATATCAATGCATTTCATCCAGGGTGCTTTTGGGCGCACGGTCTTTTTTCAGAAGCAGATCCGGTTCTTTGAGTTCATTTTCACATAGCAGAAACGCTACCGCAGCGTTACAAAATTCCTACTTCTCACTTCTCCCACGGCTCCGGTTCCCGATCCGGAACTTTTCCCAGCATGGATCTCAGGTGTCGGACACTCCCTTCGGCCGATTTTTCCTGCAGATAATCATACGTCTGGAGTGCGGAGAGTTTTTCGGCAATGGCGGTTGCAATAAACTGGTTCATGGATATGTTTTCGTGTTTGGAAAACGTCTTGAGACTCATCCCGAGCGAATCGGGCAGTCTGAGGGCTACATTCATGGCAGAACTCCTTGTTTGAATAACTCAGCCGGGGTCAATATATCGATCCCGAAATGGGTTTTTACACCCGCAAAATCTCTGGTGTTGTACGTAACAATCGCTTGAGCACGTCCGTTGACCGCTGTCTCAAGCACTTTGTCATCAAAACTGTCCCGAAGAAAAGGTCTCCACAGAAAATGGAGCTTCGTTCGATGGGAAATATGAACGATATCCGAAAGGATCAACCGAATCTCTTCTTCGCTGAAGTATGAGTACTTGACTCGATTTTCGGGGCGCAGCAATACCTCTTCGAACTCCAGAATGAGCGGAACAGACACCACATTGTATTTCCTGCCCTCTTCAAACGCATCGGCAAGGTATTCTATCAATCGATACGATTTGCCTCTGTTGGAAAAGAGTGCAGAAAGCATCACATTGGTGTCTATTACAAATCTATTCATGTTGTATATTATATATGATATACACTTGATAGTTTCTTATGGGAATCAGGGGATGCGGCTTCAGCCGCATAGTGGGGTTGAAACTCCAGCCCCTTTTGAGAATGGGAATTGACCGAAACATATCATCTGCGATTTGGTCGGCTGAAGCCAACCCTACAGCGCCTTCACCATCTCCATAAACAACTCCCCCCGTTTGGTATACGAAGCAAACTGATCGAGGCTGGAGGCGGCGGGGGAGAGGAGGGCGACCTCATTAGGCTTCAGGTTGGGGTGAATGGTTTTGATGGCGTTCTCTACGGTGTGGCAGCTGTGGGCGGGGATGGATCGCTCTGCGGCCATGGCGATGAGGCGGTCGTTGTTGGTGCCGACGGTGTAGAGGGTGATGGTCATGGAGGCGATGGTGTCCATGAGGGGAGCCAGATCGACCCCTTTGTCGTCGCCGCCGAGGATGAGGTGGATGGGGCGGTCGGCGTAGGTGGCGAGTGCCTGGAGGGTGGCGTCGACGTTGGTGGCTTTGGAGTCGTTGACCCAGAGGCGGCCGTGGGCGTCGGTGATCTCTTCCTGGCGGTGGTGGTCGAGGGTGAAGGCGTTGAGCCGTTCATAATCGGCTTCGTCGAAGAGGGTGCGGGTGATCGAGAGAGCCAGCATCGCATCCTCGAGGAAGGCGGCACGGTAGCGCAGGCGGCTGGGGTCGAGATCGAAAAACTCGGCGAGGAACTCTACCGAGTCGTACTCGACGACCCACGCATTGGTTTTGGGCAGATCGAGTCCTTTGGGCACCAGAGCAAGCTCCCCTTCGCGCATGGTCAGCAGGGGGCGGAGTTTGTCGGCGGTGTAGGCTTCGGGGCTGCCGTGCCAGTCGAGGTGGTCGGGGGTGATCGGCAGCAGCAGGTAAATATCCGGGCTGGCGGTGCGGGTGTGGTGCAGGGTGTAGGAGCTGGTCTCGAGCACCCAGATGGGGGACTCGGGGTCGAGGTCGGCCAGCGGGGTGCCGATGTTGCCGCCGCTGACGGCACCGCGAGGAGAGAGGAGGTGGGTGAGCATCTGGGTGGTGGTGGTTTTGCCGTTGGTGCCGGAGATCCAAACGGTGAACGGTTTGGATAAGCGGAGTTGAGAGTTGAGAGTTGAGAGTTGAGAGTTAAGGTTTGTTTCGCTTTGCAATGCTTTTGTTGTTGGAGTAGGGACTTTAGTCCCGTTTGGTGGGACTGAAGTCCCAGCCCCTCTCTTCTCGTTCCACAGCTCCTGCTGTGGAATACTGTTGGGGAGGTCTCCGAGGAAAAAGTCGTATTCGCTGATGGGGTTGCGGGCTTTTTGCAGGATCGGGTGATGTGGGGGGATGCTGGGGGTGAGGATCTCGAGGTCGCTGGTGTCGGGGTCGAAGTGGCTGGTAGGGAGGATGCGGTTGCCTGCTTCGTCCTCCCGGGGTTCTTCGGTGCGGTCGTCGTAGAAGGTTTGGCCGCCTCCGAGATAGCGGGCGATGGCGCGGGTGGTGAGGCCGTAGCCGATGAGACTTATGGCCATAGCAGTGGCCTGCTATGGAGTGAATAGTGAATAGTGAATAGTGAATAGTTTTGGTATGCGTTGCTTGGCAATGCTTTTGTTGTTGGGGACGCGACTTCAGTCGCGTTTGGTGGGACTGAAGTCCCAGCCCCTTTTCTCTCGTTCCACAGCTCCTGTTGCGGAATGCCGTATTGGAAGTTATTTCGTGCAGTCATCGTTTGGTCTTTTACCGTATCTTCAGCGTAATAAGTGCCAGGAGGTTGGCGATGATGGCGATCATCCAGAATCGGACGATGATTTTGTTCTCTGCCCAGTTTTTCATCTCAAAGTGGTGATGGATCGGTGCCATGAGGAAGATACGTTTCTTGCGCAGTTTGTAGCTGCCCACTTGGAGGATCACCGAGACGGTTTCGATGACGAAAATGACACCGATGAGGACGAGGAGGATTTCGCTCTTGCCGAGGATACCCATGTAGCCGAAGAAGGCACCGATGGAGAGGGAACCGGTATCACCCATGAAAAGTTCGGCGGGGTAGCTGTTGTACCACAGAAAAGCAAATAGGGCTCCGATGAGCGCTGAAGCGACGATGATCACTTCGCCCACTCCGGAGATGTTGGGGAGGAGCAGGTAGCGGGCAAATACTGCGTGACCACTGAAGTAGACGATGATGCTCAGTGTCCCAAGTCCGACAATGCTGGGTACCGTGGCCAGACCGTCGAGGCCGTCGGTGAGGTTGACGGCATTACTTGCAGCGATGAGGACGAGTGTCCAAAAGAGGGTCGCCCAAAGAGGCCCCATGTCCGCGATCGGGGTTTTGACAAACGGGACGTAGAGGGTGGTGGGGAAGTGAATGCCGTAAATGAGTCCGAGGCTGATCGCGATGGAGACGAGGACCAGAAAGGCCATTTTGCCGCGTGCTGTCAATCCCTGGAGGTTGTCCCCGGTAAGGATCTTGCCGAGATCGTCCTTGAACCCGACAAAGCCGTATCCGACGAGGACGAAGAGACCACCCCAAACGTATCCGTTGGCCAGATCCGCACTCAGGAGCGAGGCGATGACAGTGGTGAGGACGAAGACGGCGCCGCCCATGGTGGGGGTGTGTTGCTTCCCTTCGTGGGCAGGGACGTATTTGTTGATGGGTTGGTTGGCTTTGCGGCTGATCGCCCAAGCCATGTATTTGGGGAGGAGGATCATCGTCAGGACGAAAGAGAGGAAAAAGGCGATCCCTGCCCGTACCGAGATGTAACTGAGTAGATTGATATCAAATAAGTGGTGGAAGTAATACAGCATGGCGGACTTTCAATCGAGTATTAGATAAGAGATGGTATTTTACACAATATTTCTTTTAAGGATGGTATCGTGAAGCCAAACACGAACAAAACCCTGCTGATCATTACTGATGGGATCGGGCACAAACCGCAGAGTGTCTGCAACGCTTTTGCCGATGCTCAGAAGCCGACGTATGCCCGCCTATTTGAAGGGGTGCCCCATACGCTGATCGCCACCCACGGTCTGAGTGTCGGGCTCCCCGAAGGGCAGATGGGCAACTCCGAAGTGGGACATATGACACTCGGCAGCGGTCGGGTGCTCTATCAGGATCTGGTCAAGATTTCACTGGCACTTGAGGATGGGAGTTTAGCGCAGAATGCTGCATTGCAAGCGACGCTTGGAGAGAGTGAGACCGTACATTTGATCGGCCTCATGAGCGACGGCGGGGTGCATTCACACATTGAGCACACGATCGGACTAGCTCAAATCGCCCGTGATATGGATAAGCGCGTATGGCTTCATCTGATCACCGACGGGCGGGATGTGAGTCCCACCTCAGCTCCAAAATATCTGAAGCAGATCGAAGCGATTTGTGATGAGCAGATACGGATCGCCACGATCGGTGGGCGCTACTACGCGATGGATCGGGACAACCGCTGGGAGCGGGTCGAGCGGGGCTACCGGGCGATTGCGCTGGCCGATCCGGTGACGGAGCTGAGCCCGTCAGAATATGTTGCTCAGAGTTATACAGCCGACATTACTGATGAGTTCCTCGAGCCTGTTGCCTTCGCCGGGTATCCCGGAATTACTGAGGGGGATGCGGTGGTGCTGACCAATTTCCGCAGCGACCGGATGCGTGAGGTCGCTCAGGCGCTGGGTGATTCTGAGTTTACCGGGTTTGCACGCACGTACATCCCGATCCATCTGGCGACGATCACCCAGTACGATGCGACCTTCCCCTATCCGGTGATGTTCCCCAAGGAGGCTCCGGTCAATACGCTTGCCGAGGTGATCTCCCGTGCCGGACTGCGGCAGTTTCACACGGCCGAGACGGAGAAGTACGCCCATGTGACCTTTTTCTTCAACGGCGGGATCGAGACACCGTACGAAGGGGAGAGCCGGGTGCTCATCCCCAGCCCCGACGTCGCCACCTACGATCTCCAGCCGGAGATGTCAGCACCCGAAGTGGGAGCGGCGGTGCGCACGGCGATGGGGGAGGGGTACGATTTTATCGTCGTCAATTTCGCCAACGGTGACATGGTCGGCCACACCGGCAACTACGAAGCGGCCAAAAAGGCAGTCGAAACCGTCGATGAACAGATCGGCCTTATCCTCGAACAGGCCAAACAACATGGCTACAATCTCATCCTCACCTCCGACCATGGCAACTGCGAAGAGATGTGTGACGCAGAGGGGAACGTACTGACCAACCACACCGTCGGGGATGTCTGGTGCTTCGTGATGGCCGAAGGGGTCACGCAGCTGCGCGAAGGGGGAGGATTGAACAATATCGCTCCGACGGTGCTGGAGTTGATGGGGGTGGCGGTGCCTGAGGAGATGGATAACAGTCTTTTGGAGTAGGGACTTTAGTCCCGTGATTGGTGATTGGTGATTGGTAATTGGTTTTGGTATGTGTCGCTTGGCAACGCTTATATTGTTGAGGACGCGACTTCAGTTGCGTTGAGTGGGACTGAAGTCCCAACCCCAGATATTAGTGAGGCATTTCTTACAATAGTAGTGTGATTTTGGTGCGCAATTGCGCACCTGCGAGGTAAGGCTCTTCTCAAAAAACCCATGCAAAATTTCTACTCACTACCCACTATTTATGTATTTTTTCCCGCTCCCGCAGGGGCAGGGGGTGTTGGGTGAGGGTTTTTTCTCATGGGGGTATCGTAGCATAAACTCATTGTATGCTACAATCGCCCAACACTATTTCCAAGGATACATCATGACATTCACAGGCAAAAACGTACTCGTCACAGGTAGCAGCAGAGGGATCGGCGCCCAGATCGCCAAGGGGTTGGCTCAACAGGGACTCAAGGTGTGGGTCAACTATCGCAGCGGTGAGGCTGAGGCTGAAGCGGTCAAAGCCGACATCATTGCTGAGGGCGGAAACGCTGAGGTGATCGGGTTTGATGTGAGCGATGATGCCGCGTTTGTCGCGGCGATCAAAGAGATCGTTTCTGTCGATGGCGCACTCAGTTACCTCGTCAACAACGCCGGGATCACCAAAGACAAACTGGCGATGCGAATGAAGACCGAGGAGTTCATGGCCGTCATCGAAGCCAACCTCAAGTCCACCTTCATCGGCTGCCGTGAAGCGGTCAAGGTGATGTCCAAAGCCCGCTTCGGTGCGGTGGTCAACATCGCCAGCATCGTCGGCGAGACCGGCAACGCTGGGCAGACCAACTACTCCGCTTCCAAAGGGGGCACCATCGCCATGACCAAAAGTTTCGCCCAGGAAGCCGCCCCCCGTGGCATCCGCTTCAATACCGTCACCCCAGGCTTCATCGCCACTGAGATGACCGACGTGCTCAAAGATGAGGTCAAAGATGCCTTTGTCGCCAAGATCCCTTTGGGGCGCTTTGGAGAGCCTTCGGAAGTGGCCGAAGCGGTGGCGTTTTTGCTGAGTGATCATGCGAGTTATATCACCGGAGAGACGCTCAAGGTGAATGGCGGGATGTATATGTGAGTGGAGTAAAAAGTAGAGGGTAGAGAATGGGGATGGAATATTCCCATCAGGAGACGGGACTTCCGTCCCGCAGTGTAGAGTGGTTTACTCGTTATCGGCGGTCTGTGTCTTGTGGATTGTGTGGGCGTGTTCGATTTTGATCGGAAGCGTCATGTGATCGTGCGCGGTTTTTGGTATCAGAGTTATGGGTTTTTGATCGAGTTTGATTGTGATCTTCACCGCAAGCATTGGTCATCTTGCATACACGATCGTGGACGATGTTGTGGACATGTTTGGCAGCAGTGTGGGCAGCATCATGCGCCTCTTCAGCGATAGCATGGACAGAGCCATTGGCATCGTTGATAGCATCAATGACATCCTCAATGGCATCGACCAAGCCGGTACCATTGGCATCGTTTTCGGCTTGTTCAGCTGCCGTACGCAGGAGGGTATCTATATCGAAGTGTCTGTCTGCATGGTGGATGCGTGCCGCATAGATATACAATGCTAACGTACCATTGGCATCGAGAAGTTCCGCACCCCGTGCCAGCTTGAGAGCCGCTTTGAGTCCAGCAACATGATGGCGATTGGCTTTGGCAACGATATCGGCATGCACATCGCAATCAAACAGCTGTGTAAGGTTAGCCTCAATAGCGTTACGTGCGTGATGGGTGGTAGCATTGGCTTCTTTGATTTGGGCGTAAGCAAACGTGGTCAAGGGTGAGACGTTGACCGTAACGTTGTTGTCGTAATGCAGGGCGACAATCTTGCCAGTGAAGTTGGTGTCGGTTTCAATGTCATGTCCACCGGTGACGATGATGGTGTGGCTTTCATTGAAATGGGTGCCCGAGATGGGCAGGGTATAGTTGCCTTGATTGTCTGTTGTGACAGAGACCTCATCGGATAAGCAATGCCGGTCGTCATCCCCGAGGCAGACAGTAGCACCGGCGAGATAAGGATCGATCGCTTTTCCGGTGATCGTTTTGGTTTGCATATCGGCTGAATTGCATCCATTCAAAGCAAAGAGAGCTACAAGAGCAAGAGATGTGGCTGTAAGTTTGTTCATAAAAAATCCTTTCAAACATGGTTTTTGATGTCGGCAGTATAGAACAAAAAGATTATTTTAGTGTTACCGGATCGAAAGGGCAGCATGAAGAGGGATAAGCAATCCTCCCTAAATCAAAAACAATATACAATACTCACATGAAAGATTCACTCAAAAACCTTCCCACCATTTTGCTGCTCGAGGATGATCGGCTCTTTGCCGAGACGTTGGCCGATTTCCTTGAAGAAGAGGGGTACGGTGTCACCGTCGTCCTCGATCCGCTGAGTGCGATGGATCGCGCGTATGAGGGGCGGTATGATTTGTATCTCTTTGATGTCAATCTGCCGTTTGAGAGTGGGTTTGAACTGCTGGTCAAGCTGCGGGAGGGGGAAGATCGTACGCCGACCATTTTCCTCACATCCCGGGAAGATAAAACGTCGCTCATTGAGGGGTTTGAATCCGGAGCGGACGACTACCTGCGTAAGCCGGTCGACCTGGATGAGCTTCGGGTGCGGATCGAAGCGGTGCTGCGGCGCCGGGAGGGGCAGCGGCGTTTGCGGATCGGAGAGTACGAAGCCGATCTTGTGGCCAAACAGCTCTACCGTGACGGAGAGCCAGTCGAGCTGAGCACCCGCCTGTTTGATTTGCTCCACTTGCTGGCCGGTTCCCACGGTCAGACGGTGCCCACCGAGCGGATCCTCTCCGAGCTCTGGCCCCGGGATCGAGAAGCGAGCTATGGCGCACTGCGGGTCTATATCACCCGCCTCAAGAAACTTTTCGGTGACCGGATCGAAAACGTCCGGGGCGTCGGATATCGTTTTCACACAGGAGACGAACATGGGTAAACGATCTTCCATCTGGCCTTCACTGCTTCTCTACATCATTGCGACGGCGGGATTACTGTTGTTGCTGTTTCTCTTTTTTCGAATGGAAGGACTCAGCTGGGGGCATTTTGCCATCGCGATGGTGATGTTTGTCCCGGCGATCGCGGCGGTGGGGTATCTGCTGTTGGGGGATGCAGCCGAGGGGAAACAGCGGCAGGATGCCCGGCTGGAGCATCTGACCCGTGAAATCCTCCACGAGATCAACCTCCCCATCGCCACCATCCAGAGTAACCTCCAGATGCTCGCCGTCCGCGTCGAAAACCCCCACAACCTCAAACGGATCGCCCGTGCCGAAGAGGCACTGACCCGCCTCAAACGGCTCTATGACGGGCTCTCCTACAGTATCCGGCGGGAGATACAGGCGATTGAGCCTGAGACGTTTGATCTGGCGCAGGTGGTGCAGGAGCGGGCAGCAGTGCATGCGGAGATGGGTCGCAACCGATTTGATGTCTCTGTCGCATCTCTGATGATCCGTACCGACCGGATCGGACTGGAGCAAGTGATAGATAATCTCATGGAAAATGCAATGAAATACTCTAAACCCTCCAAACCCATCATTGTGACACTCGAGGGGACGCAGCTGCGGATCCGGGATGAGGGGATCGGGATGGATGCAGCGCAGATCGCCCGGATCTATGAGCGATACTATCAGGGGGACAGCCACGCTCCGGGTGAGGGGATCGGATTGGCGCTGGTCAAACGCTACTGCGATGAAGCCCAGATCGCCATCCGGATCGACTCGGTTGTTGGGGGAGGGACGACGGTGACGCTTGACTTGATGAAAGTAATCCAAAAGTAACGCCAAACGCGCTACAATCGTCTTATGAAAATATTACTCTTAGAAGACGATATGCTCCTTGGGGAGAGCCTCGAGGAGTATTTGGAGCTCGACGGTCTCGAGGTTGAATGGGTGCAGGATGGTGAGCAGGTGCTGGATCGGACGTTTGAGACCCGGTACGATCTTTATGTGCTTGACATCAATGTCCCCGAGATCAACGGGCTAGAGCTGCTGCGTCAACTGCGTGAAGCGGATGACACCACACCAGCGATCTACATCTCCGCACTCAGTGACATCGAATCGATCGCCGAGGGGTTTGAGGCTGGAGCGGTCGATTATCTCAAAAAGCCTTTTGACCCCGAAGAGTTGGCGCTACGGATTCGGCATCGGTTTTTGGCTCCCCGAGGTAGTACGATCACGTACGGTACCCTCCGGTTTGATCCGGCGACCGGGCTGGTGGAGACTGGAGACGAGACGATTCATCTCGGGGAGGTACAGAAGCGGATCTTTGCCCGTCTGCTGGAGCGCCCCGGTGAGATCGTGACCGCAGAAGCGTTGTTTGAATATCTGCGGGAGCCGAGTTACAATGCCCTGCGGGTGATGCTCAGCAAAATGAAAAAACGCCTTGGTATCGAGATCCGCAACATCCGGGGGGAAGGGTACGTGCTTGAGAAGATATGAGGTCGAATCGCTCCTCAAGAGTTTCGCACTCTTTTTTGTTTTGATTGCGGCGATCTACGGGCTGTTCCTCTATCAATCCTATGTGGACAAACGCCACGCACTTGATACACGGATTTTGCAGCAGATGCGGATTTTTTCCTTTGACCCGACGACGCAGGCGTTTGAGCTCTCCTTCGTCCCCAAAGAGCAGGCGGGGAGACTGCTGGAGCTTCAGCACGAGCCTGATCGCGTCTATGGGACGTTTGTCGTCCCTACAGAGGATGATTTTCGGATGCAGGTGATCCTGCCGATCGAAAAATACCAGGAGCAGTTGATGCAGATCCGGGGTGCCGTGTTGCGGGGGGCGGTACTCTATCTGTTTCTGATCACCATAATCTCTCTGATGCTGGCGTACTATTCGCTCCAGCCCATCCGTCGAGCCATGCGTCTGAACAAAGAATTTATCCGGGACATTCTCCATGATGTCAACACCCCCATCGCTTCGATCGCCGTCAACCTCAAACTCCTCGAGAAACGTTTCGGCCATGCCCGAGCCATTGATCGGATCAAAAACAACATCGAAACTCTCGGTGTACTTCGGGAAAACCTCCATGCCTATCTTGGCAAGCGACAGGGGGAGCTTTCGGAGTTTGCATTACACGGTCTGGTGGCAGAGCGGTTGGAATATTTCCGTGTCCTCTACCCGAACGTGACCTTTGATCTCGCGATCCCCCGGGACGTTTGGTTGCGTACCCAGCGCAATGCTTTTGTGCGGATTTTGGACAATCTCATCGGCAATGCGGCCAAATACAATGTCCCTCAGGGGAGTGTCACTGTCCATTGGGAGGGGACGCAATTGACCATCGCCGATACCGGTCGGGGGATTCGCGATCCAAGCCGAGCGTTTGAGCGGCACTACAAAGAGGGAGAGCGGGGCATGGGACTGGGGCTCCACATCGTCCAGAGCCTGTGCCGAGAGCTGAAGATCGGGTTGACGCTGGAGAGTGAAGTGGGGGTCGGGACGCAGGTGCATCTGGCGTGTTCCGAAATGGTACTCCGGGTAAGTGAAAAGTAATACTCCCGGGGTATAATGCTTCCTATACAACCCCACAAAGGTATTGAGATGAAACGTATTTTTCTTACGTTGATTGTGCTGGTGAGTCTGGCGGGGGCATCCCGTTTGAGTGATTTGATGGCTCAGTACAAACGGGCACCGGAGCGTCAGCGATTTCGCATCATGAATCAGATCAAGCTGGAGATTGCCCGCTTGAACAAATCCCGCCAGCATGCGGCGATCCGTCAGCTGCGTCGTGTGAACAATAGTATCCAGCGTCGTACGGATCGGATCCGAAAAAACCATCGGATACAACGCCACCGTACACAGCGCCACCATGCACCGACACGCCATCGCCCCTCACCGCAGGAGATTCTCGACGGTCGCACAAAACAGACTAGCCGATCGACGGATTCTAATGCAATGCATGCAACACATGGGGGCGATTCTGAGCATGGTGGTGGATCCACACCGGGAGGAGGATCAGACCATGGAGGAGATTCTCATCATGGTGGCGGTTCGATGCGAGGAGGTTTCTGATGAAGAAATTTGTGATACTTCTTCTGATAATCCCTATTGGTGTCATGGCAGCCGATCGGGATATGGACGGGGTCAGTGATGATCGTGACCAGTGTAAAAACACACCCTTTTGGGCAGTGGTCAATTCCCGAGGTTGTACGGTCAAACGGATCCGTCCGCGTAAGCGTTGATTTGTTCTATATCTCTTCAGGGCAGCACATTTACAGAGCAAAAAGGCTGAAGATCGGGATCGGCCAGCAGGGCGGTGGAGCATACGCCGCTCTCAAGACACGAGGGGGCGATGGCAGTGACCGATCGCTGAAGAGGGATTGCCTTCTCGTGCCGCGAGAGGACATGGGAGACGATCTCCGAGCCGATGCGTACCGGGCGTTCATAGGAGGCTGAGGTGGTGAGTGCCTGATCGACAATGGGGAGATGCCGGGCGATACGGGTGGGGTGAAGCGGATCTTTGATCCCGATGACAAACGGCGTAGCATCCGGTTTGGCTCCCAGCGCAAACAGATCCCCTCCGAAATTGACCAAAGCCGAATGGATACGATGCTTACGGAGAATCCCAACAGCACGATCGACGGCATACTCCTTGACAAACCCTCCCAGATCAATCTGTGTGTGGGGATTGTCAAACCGGATTTTCCCTTTTGCAATCGTGAAGTGTTCGCAACCGACATACGGAAGAAGGCGTTCTTTTTGTTGCGCAAACTCCTCAAGCGTTTTGGCGCTGGATTGAAGGGTTTTGAGGGTCGCCAGTGTGATATCAAACGCCCCGTTTGTCCGACGATAAAAGTGCTGAGCCTGCCGGAGGAGAAATGCCGTCTCCGTATCGAGACGATTCTGTGATCGTGTATTCAGTGCCGTGACGATGGAGTCGGGATGATAATAGTTGTAGCGCCCCTCCAGCCGTTTGGTCTCATGGACGACGGCCTGCGCAGCGGCATCGGCGCGGGTACGTTCAGCCGTGTAGATATGAAGCTCACACGGGGTACTCATGGCTTCAAATCGATACACATGCATCTAAAATCCGTATTGGATCCCCACCGAGAGATAACGGGAGTGAAAAGTGCCCGGTTGGGTATAGTATCCTGCCGCACCCTGGATCGTGACGGTTTCGCTGACGTGGATATCGGCACTTACTTTGAGATCATATGCATCCCAGGCGCCCATGCGTCGGTCGCTTGAAGCATAGGTTTCATCGGTGAAGTGGTCTTTGCCGGGGTGATAAAACCAGGCAGCCGACTGGGTATAGTACCGTCCGGCCAGTCCGAGTGTGAGGGTATCGTTGAGTTCGTAAAACGTGCTCAGGCTGATCGTATGCGATGTGATATCCCAATCATCGTGATAAAACCGATAATAGAGATTGACACTCAGTGCATCGGTCAGCGCTCGGGAGTAGGTCAATGTAGCGCCACCCCCTTTGCGTGCATTGGGTTTGGCCTCTTCGACGATGTGGGTTGTGTTGCGGACGACTCGCATGTAGGGATTGCTGAGGTAGCCGCTCTCGTAATTATAAAAGAGGGAGGCCTTGATGAGTGATTGGGTATCGAGTATCTGGGTTAGACCAATCTCCGCATTGATCACATCGAGATCTTTGGTGATGGTTTTGCTGCTGGCACCACTGATGGCGTCGCAAATCGTGTTGCCAAGGAAGCAGTGGACATCGACGCTGTTTTTCTGGTACGAAAGCCCCACGGAAACCGACCGGTTTTTGCTTTCATCGAGATAATGGAGGTACTCAGCCGAGACCCCTCGTGAGAGGTAGTCGCTCTCGGAAGAGTAATTGAGTCCAACCGTCAACGCATCGCGGTTTTCAAACCGGGTGGTCAACGCGCCGCTGACAAAGGTGCGGTTGTCGTCGTAAGGGATGTTGCCGTAGTGGATATCGTTGGCAGGGACGGCATGGTCGGGCAGGCGGGCTGAGGCACCGCTGGTGGCATCATACCAGGTGGGGCTGGCTCCGCTGAGGGCATCCCGACCGGCTGAGAGGTTCAGGGTATAGTCGGTACCGAAATCTTTGTTGAGCTCTACGGTCGGTGTCTGGATCGTCGTCCGTCCGCTCCCTTCGTCGTAATGGATGTAGTGCACCGCGACGTAGTCATCGGCTTGTGCATGGGCAGCCAGCAGGAGAGTAAACGCCAGAAGAGAGGGTTTCAATTGCATCCGCAACCTCCTCCGGCGACTCCGCCGCCCCCTTTGCTGGCCTCTTTGGAAAAGTAGAGATGTTTGCGAAACGCGTGCAGATTGGTATCGCTCCCGGCCGGGGTGAGGGTCTCTTTGGCCAGTTGGTCTTTTTCCCACGGTTTGACGTCCTGGATCATCCCGCACCCTCCAAGCAAAAATATCAGAGTACTCAGCATCAGCAATCGACCCATCACAGCCCCTTCAGACGTCGGCGCACAAGCGAACCGATGTGGCTGCGTGCGCCGATGATTGTGCCGACGATGGCATTGTTTTTGACGATGTAAAGTGCTGGCATGCCCGGAGGGCCAAAGGTGCGGATGATCGCATTGCTTGTGTCATTGACGACTCGGAAATTCAGGGCACCCTTTTTGCGCAGGGCTGCTTGAAATTTGACCCCGTCAGAGCGTTTGCGGTCGGCGTCGACACCGATGATTTCGTACCGACTGTGATTGAGGCTCCGGTTGAGGCGTGCCAGTTGGGGGATCTCTTTTTTGCACGATACGCACCAGGATGCGAAGAAGTCGATGACATACACCTTTTTGGGTTGCAGGTGGAGTCGCTTGACGATCGAGGCGGGGAGCCCCCCGCCCAGGACGAATACGGGAAAGATCAGTGAGAGGATCACAAGAGGGAGGCGCATAGGAGATCCTTTATTGGATGCTGATCGTGCCGGGGGCATCGTTGAGCGGTTTACTGCGCGCATGGCAGTAGTTGCAGTCGGCAAACCCTTTGCCTCCGTGGTAATATCCGGCAGAGTGGTTGACCGCCTCTCCGTTTTTGTTCAGGACGATGGCTTTGAAGTTGCCTTTGATTTTCTCGATAGGCATGCTGAAGTTCTCCCCCTTGCCTTTGGAGATGTCCGCCAGCTGTTTGGTACCGTCTTTAAACTCAAGTTGAATGCGGTATCCGTAGGCCGATTTTTTCCCATCGGTATCCGTGTAGATTTTTCCTCCGGCAAAACTGTGGCAAATCATGCAGTGTCGTCCGTGGCAGTGATCCCGGGGACCGGCGTTGAACCCTTTGGGATCGGTGTTGGTCAGTTGCTTGAGGCTATCAGCCTGGAGCAGGTTCATGTAAAATGCATCGACGTGGAAGTTGGTATCGTTCTTAGCATAGAGGACGATCCCCCCTTCGCTGTCGATCAGCTCTTCGGTATAGCGGTATCCGCTGATAAAGGTCTGGAAGTTGTAGTTGGCTATTTTCCCGAGGCTCGTACCCTCATCCATGGGGTAGTCTGGATCGATCGCTTTGAGGGTACCGCCGCCGAACATGTCGGTATCATCTACCCGGATATAGGCATATGGAGCATAGGGGTACGAAGAGGTCAGACTCAGCTTGCCGCTGCGTTTGGCTGCGACTGCTGCCCAGAAGCTGTTGTCCTTACACTCTTTTTTCCCGTCTTTTTCGAAAATACAGGCTTGATACGAGACTATGCCGGTCGTAGCATCGAGCGTGTAGGGGACGTAGAGGAAGTTATCTCCGATCCCGAGTGTGACATATTTGTAGCCGTTGGTTTGGGTATTTTTGACCAGTTCGATCGGATCGGTGCTGGTGCCGTCTTTTTTCAGGGCCATCAGGAGGGTATCGCTTCCGGCGATGATCCAGTCGGTCGTGACGGCACGGATCCGCTCAAGACGCTCGTCAGGCTTGGGGGTTAGCTTGACGACATTTTTGGTAGAGAGGTCGGTTTTGTACAGGTTGCCGTCCGTGGCGATGAAATAAAAGGCACCCCCTTTGAACGATGTGGTTCCGTGCCCCTTTTTGATCGTTTTCCCCAGAGCAATTTCAACAGATGAGCCATTGCTCTTGTCGATGCGGTAGAGTTTGCCGTTGGAGAGAACAGCGCTGTAGGCTGTCCCGGCAACGTCCCCTTGGAAATCCCGGCTGCTTCTGGCTGCGACGATATCGGTACAGGTGGTCAGATCGGTCGAGCATTTCTGGACTTGTTTGGCAGCCGAGTCGTACATGAGATAGCCATTGACCGGCTTGCCGTATTGGGGGAAGGTGACACTGAGTAATGTTTTTTTACCCAGCAGTATCGGAGCAGTTCTCGCCCCCATATCCGGTGTGATCAGGACTTTTTCTCCGCCGCTGGTAGCCAAGAGGTACTGACGGGAACCGAGATAGCGGACTTTTTTGTACGAGGGCTTGGTGAGGTCACTTGCATTGCTGTTTTGCACAGCAGCGGGAGCTGCATCGCCCTGTTGGGTCATGGTGACGGTATAGGCTTTGCCGTCGGTGCCGACATAGTGAAGTTTATCCAGTGCGAGTTTGCTATAGGATTTGGTAGCAGAGTCGTACTCAAAGGAAGTGGAGAGTGTCGAGTAGCGGATAGCACTCGTATCCTCTTTCAGCAGGGCTTTGGTTGGCTCCTTCAGGCTTGAGAGACGCATATTTTTCAGGCTCCCAAGCCCCTGCGGATCTACTTCGCCAAAAAAGAGGAAGCTTTTGGGGCCATCCTGCTTGACGAGTGCATGGACATCTCCTCCATCTCCTCCACAACCTACAAGAACAGCCGAGACGGCAAGCGATGATAAGATAACAACGGTTCGATTCATGGTTTTCTCCTTGGTATATTCAGGAAAACACCCTTTCGATTAGAGTAAGTAAGGAAAGATTGACTATAATCAAAACGGTACCTCCTTGGTGCCGGGGCACCCTGTCTCTTAAGTTTCGACGCTTCGGACAGGGTGCGACCAGTTTGCAGGCGCAAACTCAGATCGGCATTGCCATTCTAACTTCATTTTGTTACATCAGTGTTAATCGATCTTTTTAAGAAAAGTTATCAATTTTGTTGGCTTTATTAACAGTAATGTAACAATTTCCCACTATGATTTCTACCGTAAATACACTACATTTCAAAGGAGAAAACGATGAAAAAATTGACGGTAGCCTTCGTGGCTTTGATGGTGATGGCTCTTGGGGCACACGCTGATGGTATGCAGTCCAAAGGAACGATGGGGCAGGGTGCCGGGATGAAAATGGGCAAGAAGATGGGTAAAAAGATGCCCAAAAACTACCGGATGGTTCCCTTCGCCAAAGCGCAGATCCTCCAAAAAGGCGATGCCAAAATGTTCTGTACCCGTTGCGGGATGACGCTGCCGATGTTTTACCGCACCAACCATGCAGCCAAGGTCGATGGCAAGATGGAGCAGTTCTGCTCTATATACTGCCTCGTAGAGACGATGAACATGGGCAAAAAAGTAACCGATGTACAGGTGGTGGACAATACCACGCTGAAGTTTATCCCGGTGGAGAAAGCCTTCTATGTCGTCGGAAGCTCCAAGCCGGCCACCATGGCAGCGAAGGTGAGCAAATATGCTTTTGGCACCCAAGAGGCAGCCGAAGCGTTTGCCAAGAAATTCGGCGGCAAAGTGATGGATTATGCCGGAGCATTGGCGCAGGCCAAAGCGGCGTATGATGCCGACACCAAAGCCAAAAAAATGCGCCAGGCCAAAGGGGCGAAAAAGGGAGCGATGATCTATAAAAAACACTGCAAGCCTATTGAGAAGACATTCGCTTCAGCTGCCGAAGCCAAAGCCTACATCAAGAAAAACAACGTCTGTGGCGATCTCAAAGGGAAACCGCTGCAAATGACAGCACTCTATTTGATGAGTCGATAAGCTTGTATAGTGTCGGAGGCAAGGCTTTTGCCTTGCCTTACGGGACTGAAGTCCCTGTTCCTGAATAGAACAGCGCATCCATGATAGACTCCGATATACACATGTGTGCTGGGGTGTGTTATGATGCATATCAATTGTTTTTGAAGGTTTGGAGAATATAATTTGCTTTTGAAGTAGGAAGTAGGAAGTAGGAAGTAGGAAGTAGGAAGTGAGAGGTGAGAAGTGAGAAGTGAGAAGTGTAGGGTGTGCAACAGCACACCAAATATTATCGGGATTTTTTTGAGTGTACTGTTGTTTGTCTCTATGGGGTTTTCGTCTGAAATCTCTCCAGCCAAATACGCCCGCCTCGTCGCCAAGGGGGAGAAAATCGCCCTAAAACTGTGTGAGTCTACCAAGCTCCCTTCGGTCAAAGACACGACACCCATCCGTACCGTAATGGATGCCATTGATACCAGCAAAGCCTGCCCCACACTCTCCAAACGGCGCAAGGAAGCGCTGGCATATTTCCTCCTCGCCGGTGGCGTCACTGCCCATGAGCATACCGAAAACAACGTTCACGTCCCCCATGGAGCCAAGTGCCCTGTATGCGGGATGTTTGTCAGTAAATACCCCAAGTGGGCTGCCGAGATTGATATTGGGGGGAAGCACCATTACTTCGACGGGGTCAAGGATATGATGAAATACTACATCTTCGATGGTGACTTCCCCTTTGATCGGACGAAGATCACCGCCATACTCGTGACCGACTACTACACCCTCGAAGCCCTCCCGGCCAAAGAAGCTTATTACGTCATCGGCTCCAAACAATACGGCCCAATGGGCAACGAACTTATCCCGTTTAAAACAGAAAAGGAGGCCAAAGATTTCATCGCCGATCACGGTGGAGACCGGATCGTCCGCTTCGGGGAGATCACCGGGAAGATGGTGATGGGGTTGGATGGGATAGAATATGATGAAAAATGAAAAGTGAAAGATGAAAAGTAAAGGATATGTAGGGTGTTGTCCCCCGACAACACCAATTAAAAATGTTTTTATCTGTGACAGGTCGGCATGTATTCCCCCCGATTTTTCATTTTTCATTTTTCATTTTTCATCCCAAAAGGGGATACTATGAAATCTTTATTCTTCCTCCTGTTTGGTCTTATCCTCCTGCTCGGCACCATGCTCACCCACTACACCCTTACCGACCGCACCACACCAAACAAGGCTCTTTCCCGGATAGTTGCCGTGACTGGGCTTGATACTCCGGCGTTGGGGGTAGAGTGGTATGCGCCTCGCATGCTCAGCCGCCAATCTCAAGCACACAACCCAGCCTATCCTGAACTGGATCCTATCGTACGGAGTGATTATGTCTATGCGC
>JALVWV010000012.1 GCA_027023145.1 Campylobacteraceae bacterium
CTTGATCGTGGTGCTGGCCATCATGGGAACACTGACGGCTATCGTCCTGGCTTTGAACTACACCTCGAAGCATCTGCCCGGAGTGGGGTATTATCTCGCCGGAGGTTTTCTGTTGGCGTTTGCGATTGAAGTTGCCCTGAGGATGACCACTCAGCGGGTCGTGCGCAAACAGTCCCCCATCGGTATCCTCAAAAAAGTCGAGGATGAAATCGAACACATCATTGCGCAATAAAACAATCAATATGTCGCGTATTTTCCCTGTGCCACATCTGCTTTGAGTTCATCGAGTGCTTCTTGCATCACCTCTACAAGCAGTGTTGCCATTTTTTGATCATCGGCTTCGGGAATGTCCCAGTCGGCAATTTTCAAGTTGGCTTCAAACAGCGCTCTAAGCTCTGATGCGATCTCCGCTTTGCGTTTGGTGATCTCTTGTTGTTCGGGGGGCATCGTTCATCCTTGTTTTTGCTTTCTGCAATTATATCCCGGCAGGGTAAATCTTTCGTTATTTTTCAATGTTTTGTTGTGTGGCTATTCGACTATACCCCCACGCTCCCAAGGTCAATATACCGTAGAGGATGACGATGAAGAGCATCTGCTCCGGTTTGGTTTTGTACTCGTACCACAGGATAAGGATTGATCCGATTCCCAATCCCGCGATAGCGACGAGAGTAAAGAGGGTTGAAGAGTGAGTGGCGTGGCGGATTTTGAAGTTGGCGATGGCCATAAGGAGGGAGACGAGGAGAAATGTGATGCTCCCAAACTCAAGGATCAGCCGCAGTCCTCCGACAAAAATAAGGGTTGACGCGGTGGCAGCCATGGCGAGGATGGCGTAGGTGGGGATCATCCCCCTGCGATGACTGAGTGCGCCAGGGAGATATCCGTCATCGGCGATGCGTGCCATTTGACGCGAAGAGCCAAACATCGTCCCGCTGATCGCCGAGGAGGTGGCCAGCACGGCACCAATGATGACCAGGTTGCGTCCGAGATGCCCCATGATCGCTTCAGCTCCGGAAGCCAGAGCATATTCTTTGTCGTGGATCAGATCCTGTACTGGGATGGCAACTACCGCAGCCAGGGCGATGACAAAGTAGATCAGTGCCACGAGAAACACCGCTCCGTAGATCGCTCGGGGAATATTGCGTTCAGGGTTCTCCATCTCATTGACGGCATTGATCACCAGCTGAAACCCTTCGTATGCGACGAACGTTACTGAAGCGACGGTGAGGATATGGAGAGTGTGTGTCTGACCAAAGTCGCGTGCAAGTGTCCTGGTGAAAGTGTGCAGATCGATCTGCCCGTGGTAGATAAGCATCATCGAGATGATGAACAAGATGATGAGCTTGGCATAGACCATCAGATCCTCAATCTTGCCCATCCCTTTGACGCTCCAGAGATTGATCCCGGCAAAGACCCAGATGATGGCGATGGCGACCCCCTTGCGCACCCAATCGTTGTGCGCCCACTCTGAGCCGCTGATGCCGTAGGATGAGAAAGTATAGGCATAGAGGGCGAGCGTGGAGATGTAGCCGAAGATCGTGTACCACCCGATAAACGATGCTGCGAGATGGGAATCAGGGTAGGTACGCTTGAAAAACGCATACGTCGCCCCCTCATCCCGGTAGTAAACTCCCAGTTTGACATACGAATACGCTGCAAACAGGGCAACCACTCCGCCCAGTGCGATGGCAAAAGGGGCCAAGAAACCTACCATCGAGACGGAGATACCCAGGATCGTGAAAATTCCTCCTCCGACCATCCCGCCAACGGCGATGGCGATTAGTTCTTTTAACCCAAGATTTTTGTTCATACTATTTTCCTGTCAGATTTTCAGTCCCTAATTATAGCCCCTGAAGTATAATTGTGCAAATTTAACAGCAAGGAATTACCCATGGCACTCAAAGCCGCCGTCAACGGCACCGGTCGTATCGGCCTGATCGCAATCAAAATCCTTACCGAGCGCAGCGACACGGAGCTTGTCGCCATCAATACCACCGCCTCCCTTGAGATGCTGGCGTATTTGCTCAAGTACGATACGGTTCATCGTGGAGCCGAAGTGGAGATCATCGATGATGAGACCATGCGCATTAATGGAACAAACGTGCATATTTTCAGCGAACGCGACCCCGAGAAACTCGATTTTGGTGCCAAAGGAGCTGAAGTAGTACTGGAATGTACCGGCGTGTTCCTCACGACTGAAAAAGCCAAACCTTTCCTCAAAAACGGGGTCAAGCGTGTCGTCATGAGCGCCCCGGCCAAAGACGATGAGACCGCCACCTTCGTCTACAAGATCAACACCGACGATTACGCCGGGCAGGCGATCGTCTCCAACGCCAGCTGCACCACCAACTGCCTGGCACCCGTCACCAAAGTCCTCGACGATGCCTTCGGGATCGACAACGGCCTCATGACCACGATCCACTCCTATACCAACGATCAGAACCTCCTCGATGTCAAACACAAAAAAGATTTCCGTCGTGCGCGTGCGGCAGCGGTCAACATGATCCCCACCACCACCGGAGCGGCCAAAGCGATCGGTCTCGTGATGCCGCACCTCAAGGGCAAGCTCAACGGCTACGCCATGCGTGTGCCTACCACCGACGTCTCGGTTGTCGATCTAACCGTCAATGTCAAAAAAGAGGTCACCAAAGAGGACGTCATTGCTGCCTTTGAAAAAGCAGCCGAAGGGCATTTCAAAGGACTCATCGAAATCGACAATGACAAGCGGGTCTCGAGCGATTTTGTCGGCTCAACCTACAGCGCAACGTTTGTCCCCGACATGACCAGTGTGGTCGACGGCAACACCGTTAAAGTGCTGGCGTGGTATGACAATGAGTGGGGGTACACCGAGCGACTGGTGGATATGGCGATGTTAGTGAGTCGGTAGTTTATTCATCATCGCTTGCAGTCTCACGGGTGTATAGCGATCCTGAGGGTAAACAGTGCCCCCTCTGCTCCGTTGGTTGCTTCAATGCTCCCTTTGAACCTCTCATGAAGAATGGTCTGCACCATGTAGAGACCGATACCAGTTCCTTTGTCGGCTTTGGTGCTAAAATAGGGTTTGAAAATTTTCTCCAGTATCGTCTCGGGGATACCACCAGCGTTGTCCTGGATGGTGATGCAGGCGTAGTCGCCGTCGCGTGAAGCGTGTAGATCGATCCGGGCGTTGGATACCTCGCGTTCCATCAGAGCATCCCGGGCATTGCCAATGAGATTGAGGAGTACCTGGGCAAACTCGTTGGGGTTGCCGTGCAGGGTGATCTCCTCCTCGGCGGTACAGGTGATGGTGATGTTTTTGTGTTTGAGGTCGTAGCCGATGATGTCCAGTACCTTGTCATACGCTTGACGCGCCGGGAAATCGACTGCTTCACCGGTGGGTTTGTAAAAGTCTTTGAAATTGTCGATCGTGTCGCTCATGAAAAAGATTTGCTCGTGGGCAGTAGTAAGCATCTCAGTAAGTTTTTCAGGAGCCAATTTCTCTTTGGCATGGAGGGCTTTGAGGTTTTGGAGGATGAGGCTCAGCCGGGTGAGGGGGTGGCGCCACTGATGGGCGATGTTGCCGATCATTTCCCCGAGTTCCGCCAGACGTGCTTGGTGGATGATCATCCGGTCTTTGCGGGCATTCTCTTCGGTCTTTTCGTCCACACGCTGTTCGAGGGTATGGGTGAGTTCACGGAGTTCTTCCTGCTGGCGGGTGACGGTATCAAACATATGCTCGATGGGGCGGGAGAGGAGATAGGAGAGAGGAAACGCTCCAAGGAAGAGGAGAATCAGCATCAGGGTGGCTTTTTTGTAGTCCTCTTTGCCGAAGGTGATCATGGTATCGGGTTTGGGGCTGAAAGCGATGTTGATGATCTCGGTACCCATTGGGATCGTTTTGGCATAAATTTTATTTGCTGTATCGAGGAAGGTTTGGTTGGGTTTTTTGGGTATCTCAGCTGCTGTGATGGGCAGGAGATCCCAAACGTGTTTTGGCGTGACATGTCTGTCGTAATACTTTTTTTTAGCATAGATCAAGAAACCATCGGTATCAAACAGGGTTGTTTCGAAAATAGGGGAGGCAGTGAAGAGGGAGACGATGGTCTTGGCAAACGTATTGATGGTGAGTACCCCCTGGAATGTGCCTTTGAAATAGATCGGAGTTGAGACGCGGAAGACGGGGACGAAGGGCTGAACAACGTGACCATTTTCGACATTAAAGTCGATCTTGGAGCTGTAGATTTCCCCTTCGGGGAGTTTGGCGGCTTCCTGAAAATAGTAGCGGTCGGATTTGTCCTGGAGTTTAGCCTTTTTGTATGGATAGCCACTGATGCGATCCCGGTCGAAACGGAGCTTTTCTACCCCGTCGGCTCCGATGAAGCGCAGCTGCATGTAGTCGTCGTGCTCGAGCATGATGGTGAGGAAGAGAAACTCGGCTTGATTGATGTGGGTGGGATCGACGACGTAGCTGAGGAAGTAGGGGTTGTAGGCGATCGATTTGAGGCTCCGGGAGAGGCTGCCCAGGTAGAGATCGATGAAGCGGCTTTTGCCATCCATCTGCAGGTACGACTCGGTACGGAACTGTTCGTTCTCTTTTTTGTCGATCATCCAGTTGCTGAAGAGGAAAAAAGAGATCAGTAGGATCAGCCCGAAGAGGAAGAAAAAGGTCGCCAGCACAAGAGTGAACCGCTTGCGGTTGATAGGGCGGTAGCTAAAGGGCAATTTTGTATCCTGCTCCGCGATGGGAGACGATGAAATTTGCGTCGAGTTTGTCGCGGAGTTTCTTGATGGTAGTGCGGAGCGTGTTATCGTTGATCGGTTGATCTTCCCAGATGTAAGTCTGGATGCTCTCCTTGGAGACAATCTGGTTTTTGTGTTTGAGGAGGAGGTAGATGAGAGCACGCTCTCGGGGGTTGAGGTGGACTTCAGTTCCTTTGTAATAGAGTTTCTCGGCTTTCATGTCAAATGCATACTGCGCAGTGATGGCAATAAGGTGGTCGGTGTCCTTTTTGATGAGGTGCTCGATCCGAATCTCGAGTTCTTCGATGTCAAAGGGTTTGCGGACGTAGTCATTGCACCCCAGGGCATACGCCTCTTTGAGGTA
>JALVWV010000013.1 GCA_027023145.1 Campylobacteraceae bacterium
GAGCAATACTGAAGAACGTGCCCGGTACGATGACTACGAGATGGAAGAACATTACGATTTTTCCGATGGAGTACGCGGGAGATTTTACCAGCCCAAAAAAGTCCCCACCACCATGCGACTCGACAACGACATCCTGTTGTTTCTAAAGAAGCAAGCCAGCGAAAAGAAAATCGCTTACCAAACCCTCATCAACTCACTTCTGCGCACATACATGCAGACGGGGAACCTGCCGCATACTTCTTGAATGCAGCATGGGATGATGATACCGCATATAAAAATCCCTTCGCAACAGGGCAACAGGGGTCGGACGTTGAATATCCACCTAATACTCGTTTTTAACCACTTCTGAAAAAGAAAATACATAAATCGTCTGACACATCGATCTATTTTATGATATAATACCACAACATATTTTACAAGAGAGACAAAATGGATAAAAAAGAGATCATGGCTATATTGAAAGACTGGAATTATTGGTCTAAGCCCTTCAAAGAAAATTTTGAGCGAAAAACGTATGAAGCCGAGGTAGCGCATAAAGCCGGTACGGATGAAATCATCTTCCTCAAAGGGGTGCGGCGCAGCGGAAAATCGACGATTCTCTCAACCACATCCAAAACCTTATCACCCAAGGAGTCCCCAAAGAGAATATCCTGTTTGTCAATCTGGAAGATCCCCGCTTTGCGACCTCCTTGTCTTTGGATCTTCTTGAGGAGATCAAGCAAGCCTATCTGTACTACATGGATCCCGACGGGAAGCCTTATATCTTTTTGGATGAAGTGCAGAACATAGACGGGTTTGAGCAGTGGCTGCTCAAAGAGTATGAACTGCAAATGTCACACCTGTATGCAACCGGCTCCAATTCCAAGCTCCTGAGCAAAGAGATAGGCAGCTCACTCAGCGGAAGGTACCTCGACATACAGGTATCTCCACTCAGCTTCCGGGAGTATCTGCTGTTCCACCATATTGAGATCAACAAACCCTATGACCTCATCAGCCGACAGCTGGAGATCGAGCGTCATTTTGAGCACTATATGTTGTATGGGGGCTTCCCCAAGGTGGTGCTCACCGAAGACATCCCGCTGAAAGAAGCCGAACTGAAAAGCTATTTTGATTCGATACTGCTGAGGGATATCGTCGCGAGGTACAAACTGGACAACTTCAGAATACTGGAGCAGTTGTCCATCTTCCTCCTCTCATCCATCTCCAATCTTACTTCCATCACCAAAATAAAAAACCGACTCGGCGTCTCGCATGATCTTGCCAGCCGTTATATGGAGTATCTGGAAAATACGTACATGATCCAGTCGGTTCCGCTCTTCGACTGGTCGTTGCAGAAACAATATGTCAATCCCAGAAAAATCTACTCCATAGATACAGGACTCTCCAAGCGTGTCTCCTTTGAGGTGGGGAAGTGTATCGGAGATATGCTCGAAAACATCGTTTACCTTGAATTGAAGCGAAGATATGACGCGATCTATTATTTTAAAACCTCACAGGGGTATGAGGTGGATTTTCTGATCAAGGAACATGAGCGGATTACGAGTCTGGTACAGGTAAGTCAAACCCTCTCAGATAAAAAAACCAAAAGAAGGGAACTCCGAGCCCTTGTGAAAGCTTCCAAAGAGCTAACACAGGGGAACCCGATCGATTTGGTTCTCATCACGATGGATGCCAGCGGTGAAGAGACAATCGATGGCTTGGCTATTCGCATCATCAATATTCTGGAGTGGCTGTTGTTGATGGCATAATCACGACTTCACTCCGCCTTCACCTCCATCAACTCCTCCAGCAACTCCACCGCTTCATTCTCATCCAGCTCATTCGCTTCGATCTCAATGAGGATTTCCCGGCATTCAGCATGCATCTCCTGGAGCTCCTCAAGCTCTTCGCGGTCAGCCAGGGAGATCGTTTTGTCGCGCTCGACCATGGCAAACATGTCGTCGATGGCCTCCTCGAGGTCGGGGAGGATTTCATTGGAGAGGAGGTTTTTGAGTTTTTCGGTTGCATTCATTTTGGGTTCCTTTTAGAAGAGTTTCGGCAGTTTTTTCAGGATGCTGCCTGCTGCGCCGCCGACATTCTTCTTGACCGCATCTTTGACCTTGGGGGCGACTTTGTCGATCACTTTTTTCTTGAGACGGTTGCGAAGCATTTTGCCGGGGAGGACGGCGATCTTGGGGTCTTTGATCGGCCCTTTGATTGTGCCGATCACGTCGACGTTGTCGATCCGCAGCCCGAAGCTTCCTTTGTTGGTCTTAGCCTTGGTATTGAGCTTGCCGTCCTGGATCACAAAATCACTTCGGCTGCCAGTCGCCTTGAGTCGGTAGCCGATCCAATCGCCGTTGAACCGGGCATCCGCCGTCGTACGATTGTAGATAATCTGTGCCAAATCTTTGCGCAACACAAGCTTGACCGCTTGGGTCAGTTTGCTCGGCTTAAACTGAAAGCGATCGACGGAAATATGTGCCCGTCCCTTACGAGAGAGCGTCTCATACGCTAGGGTACCATTAATGGTTCCCATGAAGACATCGGGCTGATCGATCAGGGGGAGGAGCTTGGAGAGGGTCACGCCCTGGAGTTTGGCATCCAATCGTGTCCCGCGATAACGATACGTCGTCTTCCCACCCAGTGAAGTCGATGACCCCCGGAGGTCAACCTGCTTCCCGGTCTTGAGAGTTCCACCCGTAGCGAAAGGCCCATTGAGTTTCGCACCGATCAGGGGCTCGAGCTTCGCCAAATCGGGAACAGACAATCCAAATGGTGCGGTAAGCGCCTTGTGCTTCACATCGTATACTACTTTGGGTAGCGAGAGGAATGCAAGGGGGCTTTTGATCTCACCTTTGCCGTAAAGAACCCCTTTTTTGGCTCGAGCATTGACGGTAAGAGAGAGCGATGTGCCGAGTGGTTTGCCTATCAGTTTCTGCATGGCTGCCGGATGGGTCGTGAGATGAGGGGCATCGAGCGACACGGTACCTTGAAGAGGATCGAGGGAGGTCAGATCGACAACCGCACCCACCTTGCCCGATACATACGTCGGCAACCCCGCACTCGAAAGAAGCCGTTCGACGATCACCTCATCCGCCAGCACTTCCAGTCGGGAACCCGAATAATCGAACGCCAGCCGTTTGCCCAACCCTTTGGCCTCCCCCCGGATACGCAACGCCTTGGCTTTGACTACGGTACCATCAAGCGTGACCGGCACACCTTTTCCTTGTTGACCGGCGAGCAGAAGCGGATTGGGGATGTGGAGACGGTAGTGGGTATCGAGAGCCTGAGTCACCACGTCGAAACGGGTTTTTGTCAGTGTAGCATCGAGAAGATTGGAGGTCAAGCGAGCCGAAGTCGTGAGGATGCCTTTGGTAAATGTCCCTTTCGAATGAAACGTGAAGTGCGCTTTGGGGGGAAGAGACGTGCCCAGATGCTTATTGAGTGTTTCGGAATGGATTTGGCCACCGGTGATATTGAGTGTGTATTGTCCCGATTGGGCTTTGGGGGTTTTGAGCGACAGTGTGCCGTTGAGTTTCCCGGCGACATAGTTTGGCTGTCCCACCAGATGCATGAGACGCGTCAACGAAACATTTTTCAGAGTCGCTGAGACATTTTTGGTGTAATCAAGCGTAAGATCACCCCCAAGGGAGCTGGTCTGTGCCCGTGCCCGTACTCCCAACTCATCGTACTTCAATGCAGCAGTAAGTTTGAGGGCTCCGTGCAATTGGTTTTGGGTCACGGGCGCGAGCTCTGCCGTATCGATTGCGACGTCACAGGCAGCGTTTTTGTCCGTAATATTTGCTTGGCCGTTCGTCAACCCAATCGAAATCAGGTCACTCAGAATCTTTCCGCTAAATGCCACCTGTTCCCCGTCGAGATCGGCACGCAATTGACCACGAAGAGCGGTTTTGTCTGCGGGGAGAGTATACTGGTACAACTTGCGGATCAACGCAGGATCAAACCGCGCCTTGGCCAACTGAATCAACGCACGCCCTTTGCTCCCCTGTTTGCCGATGGAAGGGAGCATCACATCGGCATTGAGTTGGCCCTTGACAATGGGGGGTTGTCCTCCGAGTGCCAGCAGTTCATTGAGAGGAAGTTTGCGCAGCTGGATGACGATATCCTGCGGGATCTGCTGAAGGATTTTCAGATTGAAGGCTACGGGTCCGTCCAGCAAAGTTCCTTTGCCCTCGAGTTTGAGATCCTCGATATCACCATGCACTTTCCCGGATATGTTGGCTTGGCGAAGGGTATACTTCTGGTAATGGGCGTGCGAAGCTTTGAGCAGGTAGCGGCCGTTGAGTCGGCGATGGAGCAGATCAAATTTTCCATCAAACCCCAGAGAAGCCTCTTTACCCATCACGGCTACAAAATAGAGGTGTCCACGGGAGAGTTTGAACCGGTTGAAGGTAATGGGAAGTCGGGTTTGCCTCTGTATCTTCTGTTCGAGATAGGTGCGAAGACGGGCATTGCCCCCATCACTGTAGAGGTACGCCAGTGCACCGACAGCAAACAACAACACAAAAAGCAACAACGATAAAAAGAGCAGAATCGTTCGTCTCACCCGAGTTTCTCCACGACGAGCTGATTAACGATTTTGGGATTGGCTTTGCCGCCGGTAGCTTTGAGCACTTGCCCTACGAAGAAGCCGAGCAAGCGGGTGTTGCCGGCTTGATACTTGGCAAGGTTGTCCGGGTTCGCGGCGATCACTTCGTCGATGATCGGGGCTATTTCGGTCGGGTCACTGATCTGTCGCCACCCTTTTTCTGCTACGATCTGCTCTGGATCACCCCCTTCGGTGGCCATAATCTCAAATACCTCTTTGGCAATCTTGCTGGAGATGGTCTCCTCATCGACCATCCGAGCCAGCTGCGCAACATGGGTTGGCATAAAGGGGAGTGCGTCCCCTTCAGACAGTTTCATCTGACGGGCAACGTCGTTGGCAACAATATTGGCAACGATGGTGGCCAGACCGGTTGAGGTATCTGTCCCGACTAAGGCCGCGTCGAAAAACAAAGCGAGTTTCTCATCCCGTGCCAACGTATTGGCCACTTCACTCCCTAGACCCATCGCATCGGTGTAGCGG
>JALVWV010000014.1 GCA_027023145.1 Campylobacteraceae bacterium
GCTCTCATGCTCTCCTCAAAGGGTTGGGGTACAAAGAGATCGGTGCTCGCGTCGCCAAAGCTCATGCCGATGCCTACGATGCCCGGATGAAAAACCACATCTTCCCCCTTCACATTGGAGGGTTTTACAAATACACCCAGGGGAACGAGTATCATGACTTCGCCCCCAAGACTGTTCACGCGATCCACCAACTCTCCCAGACCGGAAAGCCGGAAGATTTTGGCAAGCTCAAAACGATGCTTGAAGGGCGCGGGACGAAGTTTATTCGTGACTTTTTTACATTTACAAACGCGCGTGAGCCGATCCCTCTTGATGAAGTCGAACCGGTCGAGGAGATTTTGAAGCGCTTCTCCACTGCCGCAATGAGTCTCGGATCGATCTCTCCTGAAGCCCATGAAGCGATGGCCGAAGCGATGAACCGTCTCGGCGGGATGAGCAACTCCGGTGAAGGGGGTGAAGATGCCGCCCGTTTCGGCACCCTCAAGAACTCCAAAATCAAACAGGTCGCTTCGGGACGCTTCGGGGTCACACCTGGCTACCTCCGCTCCGCCGAAGAGATCCAGATCAAAGTCGCCCAGGGTGCCAAGCCGGGTGAAGGGGGGCAGCTCCCCGGTCACAAGGTCAACGGCCTCGTCGCCCGCTTGCGCCACACCATTCCCGGCGTGACCCTGATTTCACCGCCGCCGCATCACGACATTTACTCGATCGAGGATCTGGCGCAGTTGATCTTTGACCTCAAGCAGATCAATCCCGATGCCCATATTGCGGTCAAGTTGGTCTCGACCGCCGGGGTAGGGACGATCGCAGCCGGGGTGGCCAAGTGCTACGCCGACAAAATCATCATCTCCGGAGCCGATGGCGGTACCGGGGCAGCCCCTCTGACGTCGATCAAGCACGCGGGCAATCCCTGGGAACTTGGCCTCATCGAAGCCCACAATGCTCTCAAGGCCAACAACCTCCGGGACAAAGTCCTCCTCGAGACTGACGGCGGACTCAAGACTGGCATGGACGTGGTCAAAGCGGCGATCTTCGGTGCGGAACGCTATGCATTTGGTACCGGAGCACTGACGATCCTCGGATGCAAAATCCTCCGTATCTGCCATCTGAATCGCTGTACAGTAGGGATCGCGACGCAAGAGGAGAAACTGCGGGATCACTTCGAAGGGACCGTCGAGCGGCTGATGAACTACTTCACCCTTCTGGCCGAAGACGTACGCTCGATCCTTGCGTCATTGGGATACCGCAGCCTCGAGGAGATCATCGGACAGACCGATCTACTCAAAGTGGTCGAGAGCAAGCTGGCTGACAAATTCGACTTCGAGCAGCTCCTCGTCAAACTTGACGGTCCCAACACGCAGCAGGTGGAGCGCAACGAACCCTTCGATGACAATGCGTATGAAAAAGGGATCCTCAAAGAGCTCTCCGAGACGATCAAGAACCCTTCCGAGAAAATCACGCTCCATAAATCAATCCGCAACACCAACCGGAGCTTTGGTACCCTCATTTCAGGTGAGATCGCCAAATACTACGGAGACAAGGGCTTACCGGACAATACCATCAACCTCGAGCTGACCGGAACCAGCGGGCAGTCGCTGGGTGCTTTCCTCTCGCCAGGGATCAGTATCCGCGTCAACGGTGCGGGTAATGACTACATCGGTAAAGGGATGGCCGGAGGTCGGATTGTTATCACCTCCGAGTACGGTTCAGAGCGGTTTTCTCTGGGGGGCAACACCTGTCTCTACGGTGCCACTGGCGGTAAGCTTTACGTAGCCGGGCAGGTAGGGGAGCGTTTTGCGGTGCGTAACTCGGGAGCGATTGCCATCGTCGAAGGGACAGGTGACCATCCGTGCGAATACATGACCGGCGGGGTCGTTGTGATCCTTGGCAAGACCGGCGTCAACTTCGGTGCGGGGATGACTGGCGGGGTGGCGTTTGTCCTCGATGAGGCGCACGAGTTCGTCGAAAACATCAATGCTGAGCTGGTCGAAGCCCGCCGGATTGACACTGACGACACCGACATTGAGCGCTACTATTTGAAGAAATTGCTCAAAGACTATTACCACGAGACGCAGAGCGCTGCCGCCAAAGCGATCCTCGACAATTTCCGGGTGAAGATCCGGGACTTCTGGATGGTGCGCCCCAAAGATATGAAGAGTCCGTTGAAGATAGAGGAGGGAGAATAAGATGCAAGGATTTTTTGAACTCGACCGAGAAGACCCCAAAAAACGAGACGTCGTCGTCCGTATCAAGGATTACGATGAGATTTATGAAGTGTTCAGTCCCAAGCGGGCGAAGCGACAAGCCAACCGCTGTGTCCAGTGCGGTGATCCCTATTGCCACAGTGACAACGGCTGCCCCCTGCACAACTTTATCCCCCACTGGCTCAAGGCAACCGCCGACAGAGATCTGGAGTTTGCCTTCAACCTCTCCAACGACTCCTCGCCGTTCCCGGAAGTGATGGGACGCATCTGCCCCCATGACCGTCTCTGTGAAGGGGCATGTACCCTCAACGACGGCCACGGAGCCGTTACGATTGGTTCGGTCGAAGCGTACATCAGTGAGCAGGGCTTCAAGCAGGGGCTCAAACCCCGCTTTGCTACCGAGAAGATCGGCAAAAAAGTCGCCGTCATCGGGGCAGGCCCGGCCGGACTCTCTGCCGCGACTTTCTTGGCACGCGAAGGGGTCGATGTCGAAGTGTTCGATCGTCAGAACCGCCCCGGCGGGTTGTTGACCTACGGAATCCCCGGTTTCAAACTCAACAAAAACATCATCGCCCGTCGGGTTGACCTCCTCAAAGAGGCCGGGGTGGTTTTTCATACGAACACAGAGGTGGGCAAGGACATCACCTTCGATGAGCTGGCCGATACCTTTGATGCGGTCTTTATCGGTACTGGTGCGACCCGAGGGCGCCGTGCAGGGATCAACGGCGAAGAGGCTCAAGGGGTGTATTTGGCAATGGAGTTTCTGACGGCGGTACAGAAAAAACTCTTCGATGAGCCGTGTGAACAGCCCATCGATGTCCATGAGAAGCGCGTTGCCGTCATCGGTGGCGGGGATACGGCGATGGACTGTGTGCGTACCAGCCTGCGCGAAGGGGCACGCAGCGTCACCTGCTACTACCGCCGCGATGCCTACGGGATGCCCGGCAGCCGCAAAGAGTACGTCAACGCCAAAGAGGAGGGGGTGGCGTTTGACTTTTTCACTGCCCCTAAGCAGATCCTCAAGGATGAGAACGGTGCGGTCGTCGGGATTGAGATGGTCAAGACCCGCCTCGGTGATCCCGATGCCAACGGCCGCCAGAAGGTCGAAGAGATCCCCGGCAGTGAATTTACCGTCGAAGCCGACACGGTGATCTTCGCCCTCGGATTTGACACGGTCGAGTATCCGTTCCTCTCTTCCAACGGCATCGAAACCGACAAGTGGGGCGGTGTCCTCGTTGATGAGCACTACGAGACGACCCGAGCCGGTGTCTACGCCGGAGGTGACTGCCACCGGGGTGCCGATCTGGTCGTCACCGCCGCCCACGACGGACGGGAAGCCGCCCGTGCGATGATCGCGAGTTTCCTCGGCGCGTGATGCACCCTTTTTTCATGGCTGCTCTCGCAGCCAACCGCACAATCGCCCGGTGCATTTCAGGCGATCTCTCCCCGGAGCAGCGCCACAAATCGACAGTGGGTGCCGGAGGCGATGTCAGCAGCGGCATCGACCTCGAAGCCGAAGCGATCTTCGTCGAGCATCTCGGACGTTTCGGCACGATCGCGTCCGAAGAATCCGGCCGCATCGGCTCGGGTGAGGCCACTATCCTCCTCGACCCCATCGACGGCAGCAGCAACCTCCTAGCTGGCTTTCCCTACTACGGTACCTCCGCCGCCCTGATCGACCCAACTGGCACCACTATCGCCGCCTGTATCTGCAATCTCGCCACCGGAGAGATTTTTTTTAAAGAGCAGGGCAAGATCCCTCTGTACGGCAAACTCTCCAACAAAACCCTCACCCCGTATCACCCAACCCCCGATCCCGAAATTGGCCTCTTCGAGCGTGCCTATGCCCATCCGGATGCCGTACGCACCCTCAGAGAAACCGGCCTGAAATTCCGAGCCCCCGGTGCGGTTGCCCTCTCCCTCGTCTACGCCCTCCAAGCACGCTATTTCCTCTACGTCGGTGAGTACCGCGCATACGATTTCGCCGCCGGACTGCTCTTTTGTGAGGATTTGCCGCGTGTGCAGACGGAGGAAGCGGTGGTGATCGCACGGGATGAGGAGGTTCTGGAGGAGATCGTTTTGGGATTAGGAATTAGGAGTTAGGGATTAGGAATTTTGGTATGCGTTGCGTGGTAACGCTGCTATAGTCGGAGCAGGGACTTCAGTCCCGTTTGATTGAGAACTGAAAGTCTTGTTTTTGTAATGCTATCAGGGGCTTGGACTTCAGTCCAACAGACGCGCCAGCGTATTATTTTGACATGGACAATGTTTCGTTTGTTCTGTGGGACTAAAGTCCTAGCCCCAAGTAGCGTTATAAAATCAAGGGGACGCGACTTCAGTCGCGCATGAAATCAGCAGATGGTCAATGGAGAGAAAGGAAAAACGACATGACACCTGGCATTCATACAGCAAAAAAGGCTGGAATAGTCTATAAACTTCATGAGTACAACCATGAAACGTCCAATACATCCTATGGGGTAGAGGCTGCCGACAAAATGGGAATACCGCCAGAGCGGATATTCAAGACATTGGTTGTCAGTGTGGATCAAAAGGATTTGGTGGTCGGCGTGATCCCTGTGTCGTCCATGCTCAGCATGAAGCGCATCGCCAAAGCAGCGGGAGCTAAAAAGGCATCCATGGCTGTTACAGCAGATGTCGAGAGAGCGACAGGTTATGTCCTGGGTGGTGTCAGTCCTCTCGGACAGAAAAAGAGGCTGAAGACGATCATCGATTCCTCCGCAAAAGAGTATGAGACTATTTTTGTCAGTGGGGGACGTAGAGGCTTGGAGATTGAGTTGAGTCCTGAGGATTTAGCTGGATTGACTCATGC
>JALVWV010000015.1 GCA_027023145.1 Campylobacteraceae bacterium
AGATCGGCTATGACATTCCGGTGATCTTTGTCAGTGCGAAGGATCAGGAGCGGGAGGTCGAGGAGGGGTTTGACCGAGGCGGGGATGATTACCTCACCAAGCCATTTAACATGAACGAGTTGCTGCTACGGATCGGGGCGATTCTTAGACGTACACGCGGCAAGCAACTTGGGAAGCTTGAACATCGGATGGTCACGCTCGACCTCGATCGCCACATTGCGGTCATTGCCGGAGAAGAGGTGGCGTTGAGCCGGCTGGAGTTTGAGTTGCTACGTTTCTTCCTTCAAAATCCTGGGATCGCCCTCAGCCGAGACCAGTTGCTTGACGGTGTTTGGGGCAATGCTGATTCAGCGCAATACAAAACCGTCAACGTCACCGTCAACCGCCTCCTGTCCAAGATCGATCCGGAACGCGTGCGCACTATCATTGAACCAGTGCGCGGCGTGGGGTACCGGCTATGCTGAGACTTAATCAACGGTATTTCCGCTCACTGACGCTGCCATTTGTCCTTCTCTTGATCGCTTTGACTGTGGTGGGGTATTATCTTCTGCGTGGGATGGAAGTGGACAATTACCGCACCATGCTGCGCAACCACATCACGCAGTACACACTTACCCCACCTTCGGATGTATCCCCTGCCCTTGTTGCCCTTCATAGACAAACCGGCGTACGGGTGACACTGATCGATGCGAACGGTGTCGTTACAGCCGAGAGCAACCGCGACCCCAAAGGGATGGAAAACCACCGCAACCGCCCCGAGATCATTCAGGCGCGTAGCAACGGCTGGGGAAGTGCCGTGCGCCACTCCGCCACGCTGGATCGGGACATGCTCTATGTGGCACATAAAATAGGGGATCAGTATGTTCGGATGGCGTTTCCACTGAGTACGATCCACGAAAAATTCCTCCCTCTTTGGCTCAAAATCATGGGGCTGTTTGGGCTGGCTCTGGTCGCTGCTATTTGGATCGCGACCCGCACCAATCGCCTGATCCGATCCGATGTCCACCGGATCAACACCAGCCTCGATCACCTACTGGCCAAAGAGTACAACCAAACCGCAGCCCGCGTCGAATGTTGCGATGAACTCCATGCCATTGCCCGGCAAATCACCAAAGTCGCTGCCAAGCTCAAGAAACGTGATCGCCAAAAAGCCAAATACACCAAAAAACTCAAACGCCTCACCCAGCAGCAGGGGGAGATCATTTCCGCAATCAGCCATGAGTTCAAAAACCCCGTCGCGGCCATCATCGGCTACGCAACGACGGTACACGACGATCCGGAGCTTAGCCCTCAATTGCGCAGTAAATTTCTCGAAAAAGTCATCAACAACAGCCAACGCATCAACGACATGATCGATCGTCTCTCGCTGGCGATCAAGTTTGAGAACAATACGCTTGAGCCTCGAATGGAATCTTTTGACCTGAGTCATCTTCTCGATGAGGTTGTAGATAGTTTGCGGCAGAAATATCCCGACCGGACACTTAAAATAGAGACAGAATCCACCCCGGTGACGGCCGATCGGATGATGATGGCACAGGTGTTGAGCAACCTGATCGACAATGCCCTGAAATATTCCGAAGATGAGGTGCGGGTTCGGTTGACGCAGACGGCATTGGAGGTGACCGATCAGGGGATCGGTATTGCACCGGATTCCTTCTCCAAAATCACGCAGCGCTTTTACCGTGCCGATACTCAGTCGTGGGACAACTCCATCGGTGTAGGACTGTTCATCGTCGCATACATCCTCCAGCTTCATCGGACGGAACTTACCATTGAGAGCACCCCCGGGCAGGGATCGACGTTTGGGTTCTTGCTTTCTTCTCTCAAATAGAGATGGATTTCTGATAACAAAATGTAACTTTTCTCTCCTCTGTGATACAATTTGATACCGCGTCGCTTCGCGGATCATTCACAAGGAACAGCATCATGAACAACGTGTTCAAAACCATTCTCGGAGCGGTATTTGCCGTGGCGGTGGGCGCCTATGCCCAGACATTGATTTCAGGACAGGCACATGGGGGCTTCCTCATCCTCGCAGCCGTCTTTGGTGCCTACATGGCGATGAACATCGGGGCGAATGATGTCGCCAACAACGTCGGTCCTGCGGTGGGATCGGGAGCACTCAGCATGGGGAGTGCTGTTGTTCTCGCGGCGATTTTTGAGGCGAGTGGCTCACTCATCGCCGGTGGGGATGTCGTCGGCACCATCAAAAAAGGGATCATCGCCCCCTCAGCCTTTGGCGCCGATCCGATGATCTTCGTCTATGCGATGTCGGCTGCCCTGCTGGCCGCAGCGCTCTGGCTCAACCTCGCAACGTGGCTCAAAGCTCCCGTCTCCACCACCCACTCGATCGTCGGCGGTGTGGTTGGAGCCGGGATCGCGGCCGGAGGCTTTGGGATCGTAGCGTGGGGTACCATGGGCAAGATTGTCGCCTCGTGGGTCATCTCTCCGGTGTTGGGAGGAGTGATTGCTGCCTTTTTCCTCTACACAATCAAGCGGACGATCCTCGCCAAAGAGGACATGCGCTCCGCTGCCAAAAAAGTCGTCCCCATCCTTGTCGCGATCATGACAGCTGCGTTTGTCACATACTTGACCTTGAAGGGGCTCAAACACGTTTGGCACGATATAGCTTCTGCCCTCTCCTTTTTGCCCCAAACGAAAAAACCCCCGTTCAGTGTTGCGATTCTCTTCGGCTTGGTGGGCGGGGTTATTTCGTACCTCTGGCTCCGCCCCCGTATTGCCCGCAAAGTAGCGCATGCTGAAAATACCCGTGAGGCGATCAACCTCCTCTTTGCCGTGCCATTGGTCTTCTCAGCGGCACTGCTCAGTTTCGCCCACGGTGCCAATGACGTCGCCAACGCCGTCGGACCCCTTGCCGCAGTCAATGATGCCCTCACCCACATGGCCATCTCCACCAAAGCCTCGATTCCCCTCTGGGTCATGGCAACTGGTGGGTTGGGGATTGCCGTGGGGTTGGCGCTCTTTGGCCCCCGCCTGATCCGCACGGTCGGATCGGAGATCACCGAGCTTGATCCCATGCGCGCCTTCTCCATCATGCTTGCCGCAGCCATCACGGTCATCATCGCCTCTCAGCTTGGGCTGCCTGTCTCCTCGACCCATATTGCCGTAGGAGCGGTCTTTGGGGTTGGCTTCCTGCGTGAGTGGCTTGATAGCAAACATATGAAGGAGCGCCAGCATGAACTCCATGCTGAAGTGGAAAAATACGATACAATCAAAACTGAGCTGGCTAAAACCTCCGACAATGATGCTGCAAGAAAGTTGGAACTTCTCGAACAAAAAAAGGCTCAGAAAAAAGTGGTCAAAAAGATCAAGAAAAAACTGCGCGAAAACTACATCAAGCGTGGCATGATCAAAAAGATCATCACCGCCTGGGTTGTTACCGTCCCCATTGCTGCGATCCTCTCGGCCATTATTTTCTTTGTGCTCAAAGGGTTGGGGGCATAACAAAGAAAAGGGGTGTTTTCACCCCGCGACAAAGCTCTTCTGCACGTAGCTTCTACTACGGCTACTAAAATCATCTCATCGTTGCTGGCAGTAAAGAGTGGTTGGCTTAGGATCGCTTTGGCGTTTTGAGGGTTCAAGTGGGAGTTATGATGAGTGCTCAAGAATAGAAGGTGGTACACTCTACAGGATTCGAACCTGTGGCCTTCGGTACCGCAAACCGATGCTCTATCCAGCTGAGCTAAGAGTGCACAATAAAATGTGGACTGGAATAGTAGCCAAACACCCCTTAATATTTCTTGAAAAGCGCCATCGGGCCGAAGAGTGTATGGGCATCCGGATTGGTGACAAAGGTGGTGTTGTACGGGTGCTCCAACGCAATCTTTTTCATCCCGCTGCTCACTGACAGTTTCTCGATGGCTTTAGCATGGGCGCCAAAGAGAATCAGGGTCGGATCCCAAGCGACCATCCCCTGCAGCAACATCTCGACAAACCCCTGCCATGCCTTGATATGCTTTTTCGAGTCTTCTTTGGAGGTAAAAAGTAGCGCTGTATTGAGCAGAAGAACTCCGCTGCGTTCAAAATTCTTGCGCAAAGCATCCATACTGTCAATCAAATCATACTTATCGAGTGCTGCGATGGCAGATTGTGAGGTATCTTTGGAGTCAAGTCGCCCATCAGCGACCAGTGCCATCTTGACAAAATTGCGCAAACTTGTTGCACGGTTGATCCGGCTGTCCAATCCCGTAGGGCTGAATATCCGCTCAACCCGCCCATCGATAAACGCATACCCGATGGCACTCCGGGGACGTGGATAGGGATCTTGACCGAACAGAATGTAGCGCACCTGCTCCGGTTTGAGCGTGGAAAAAGCCGCTAACAAACGCTCCGGTGCCGGGATATATCCTTCCCCAGCCATCACAAAATCCCGATACGATGCATCCAGTGCTTCGAGTGCAGGAAGGAGGATCGGCTCCCATGCCAAATCGACACGGTTGATCTGCAAAAACGCCCTCATTTGAAAATCTCACCCATGACAATCAATCCGAAAAAGACAAATCCAAGGTAGCCATTGACTGTAAAAAACGCCCGGTCAATTTTGGTAAAATCTTTATGAACAAGGTAATGCTCATAGCCAAGCATCACAGCCGAAGCCAATACCGCCAGCCACCCAAATACCCCCAAATCCGCCTGCACAACAAACACTCCCCACAGTATCACCGTCAACAGATGAAAAAGCTGTGCGATCCGCATCGTTTTGGCAGCACCAAAGCGAGAGGGGATCGAATGCAAGCCGTGAGCTTTGTCAAACGCCATATCCTGCAAACTGTAAAGCAGATCAAACCCCGCTACCCAGAACATCACCCCCAAAGCCAGCATCACCGACCAGGGAGGTATAGCACTCTCCACCGCCACAACCCCAGCAATGGGCGCCAGTCCCAACGAGACACCCAAGATCAGATGTGCCGCCGCACTAAAGCGCTTGAAGAAGGTGTACGCCCCAAGGACAAGAAGGAT
>JALVWV010000016.1 GCA_027023145.1 Campylobacteraceae bacterium
GTCCCACCCCAACACACAAAGAACATGGCACATCGGGGTGAGGCTAAAGCCATCACTTCCAGAAACGATACACCCCCCTACCCCGGTAATAGCGTTGCAAAGCAACGCATACCACAATTCCTAATTTCTAATTTCTAACTTCTAATTCAAATAAGTCCATTCTTCCGCAAATAATCCTTCCACTCCGCCTTCTTATACTTACCGCTGTCAACTCCCTGAACGAACTCCATGATTTTGCCCAGCACTTGAGGTTTGGCGTAGCCGGGGAGTTGCCAGATCTTGTGGCCGTGGGAATCGAGGAGGACGATGTTGGGGGTGACTTTGACTTTGTAGAGCATGACGAGGCTCTGGAGAGTGGTGTCGTTGCCGAGAATGGTGTAGGCCTGGGGTTGATCACGGGGGATGTTGTAAAGGTCAAATCCATCGGCAACTTTGCTCAGGTAGGGGTCTTCGACGAGATCGTGGCGGGTTTTCTTGCAGTAGGGGCAGGTGGCGGTATCAAACATCATGAAGATAGGTTTGCCGGTGAATGCGATGTTCGAGACATGCTTGACCCGGTCGCCGGGGAAAGTATGAGAAGTGGCAACATGCGTTTCAGGTTGCGTAGCATTGACCTCCCCTGCCTGTAAAAAAGCCATCAACCCAATGGCGATCACGGTAGCCGCGATTACACGTTTCACTTCTTCCCCTTTCCGACCTGAATGCCATGCGCTTCGTAGTAGGACTTAAGCGCTTGGTATACCTCACCATTTTTGCGGTCTTTCCCTTTCCACACACCCTCTTTGACAAACTGAAGGGTCACTTCGAACTGTTTGGGCGGCATATAACCGGGCACCATGAAGATCGACTGGGACTTGTCATCCATGAAGATCAGCGTCGGGGTCGCATCAAGGTGGTAAATGCTCACGAGGGTTTTGGTGTCGACATCCATCATTTCACCGTTGTGGAGGAATTTGTGGCGTTTCTCGGCGGCGGCATTTATATAAACGGGGGTCATGGTGTCGGTGATCGCTTTGGCGAGCTCGCTGTCTTCGGTCACATCTGTCTGAAGCTTCTGCGTATAGGGATCAGCCGGCTGACCAAACACAAGCAGAAGCGGTTTGCCATCTTTAGGAGCGATCTGGGCACCGTCGCTGAAGATTTCATAAAATTTTGAGAGCACGGGAATGGGAGCAGCCTTGGGTGCTTTGGCTACAGGAACTGGTGTCTTGGGAGTTTGGACGACCGGCTTCTCAGGGGCTGCCGTTTTGGACGTAACCGGAGGAGCAACCTCAGTCTTTTTCGCCACGGACGCCCTGATTGCTGGAGTGGCGACCGCTTTTGTTTCGGTAATAACTTTGGCTTCTTTGGTACTGTTGCCACACCCCACTATGAGAAGGGCGACAGCTGCGGAGAGTGCGATGGTAGTACGTTTCATGCGAATCCTTTGAATAAATTGGACACATTGTAATGGAAATCTTTTAAAGTCAGGTTGTATACGTGAGCCTGACTTGAAAAGATTTCCGGCGGAGGAGACCTCCACCGAAAACCGTCTTACATTTTACTTGGCACCTGCCTTGAGCAATTTGCTCATGACGTCCTGGTGCGCTTTGTCTTTGAGGATACCGGGTGTGGTGTTCACCTTATCCCACAGCGCTTTGTTGCTCATGCTCTTATGGCAACCCATGCACACGCCGGTGCGTTCCATTTTGTCACGAATGTCCTGATCGAGTGCCCGGGAAGCCGGCCAGTGTGACCCGACAGTGACGATCTGCTTGCCGGTCTTGCGATCGACGACTTTTGACCAATCGTAGTTCATACCCGGGATCGCTTTCATCTGCACCGTAGTGTGCGACGAAGCGAACTTGCCAGTGGCAAGATCCTGGACATCGACCTTGAGGTCTTTGTCTTGGTCGGTCAGGAATTGACCGTTCTCGATGCCGTATCCCAGAGACTTGGGATTGGAGTGGCAACTTTCGCAGGTACGGGCTGTCTTGCCGGTGGTGTGCGGCTGGACAGGTGACATATCGATGCCGTTGACTTTGAGGCCATTGTCCATGACGCGAGCCTGCTTGTTGAGCGTGATGGTTTCACCGTCCGGCCCGATGATGGTGTAGGTGACCTGGCATCCGGGGATAATCGGTGTGACCAAACCTTCGCCGTTGATACCGAGGATCGGATCTTCCCATCGGAGGTAACTGCGGGTCTCGTGCGCTTTACCCATCTGCTTCTTACCTTTGGTTCCGAGAACCGATTCACTGGTTTCACCGTTGGCGAAGTGGGTGTTGCCACTGGCGATCCAGTCCATTTTGGTCTTCCCTTTGGTGTAATCCACTTTAACGTGGCAGCCGTAGCATTGGGGTGCCCAGTCGGCATGGCAGCTGTAGCACTCGAGCTTATCCATGTGCGCCTGGACTTCATCCATGGCTACTTTGCCTGCTTCAGTTTTGAAGGAGTTGTCCGTATGCTTCTGCTTAAGCAGCGGTACTTTGAGATCCTTGCCGCTGGCGAGGTGGACGATCACTTCATTGCCTTTCTTGACGACGTTGCCGAAGGGGTTACCCCGGGTCGTCAGCAGATAACCGTCCATCGGCTTGTAAACCGTACCCTGCGTCATCCACTGGGGCAGCTTGTCGGTCAGGCCACGCGCTTTGTCGGGAGCACCCATCGCAAACTCTTTTTCACCGTAACCCAGTTTGAGCTCCCAAGGGAACTTACGGGTGGTTCCGTGACAGTCGCTGCACTCGATCTCGACTTGTCCGAGGGTTGAGCCAAACAGCGTACCGTCTCCGTGCATATCGACCGAAGTATGGCAATCTTGGCAGGTCATACCGGCTGTGAAGTGCAAGTCTTCTTTGATGTGCTTGTAGCGCTTGCCGTGTGTCTTGAGCTGGGCTTTGCCTCCGGGCATCAGAGGTGAGCTGTAGGGCTGTTCCATCAGACCCATGAAGCTGACACCGATCCGTTTACCCCGGTTGTGGCAGGAGTTACACGTCTCGGGATGAATACCGCTGAACGTCACACCCGTGGTGGGGACATGGACTTTGGCTTCGCGGGTTCCCTGCATTTCGTGCACCAGAAGGTGGCCGTGCTCTTTTTTGTTAATGTTGGGGTCTTTTCCTTCGTAGAGCCCTTCATTGCCATACGGAATATGACAAGCCGAGCATCCCATACCACGCCAGTCACCGCGTCCTTTGCGTCCGCGTACCCCGATGTGGCATCGCTGACAGTCGCTGCGCTGGTAGCTGATGGAGGCATGGTAGGCGACCCGCGCCTTGTACGCCTCGTCACTCTCTCCCTTTTTCTTCTTGATGTCAGCATCGCTGCTCGGAGGGAGTGGGAGCTGCTTGAGCTCGGTGGGGAACTGATCGGGGAATTTGTCGATCATGGCGACCATATACTTCTTGTACGCCTCCGTTCCCCAAGCGGGAGTCTTGCCATCTTCGTCTTTGACGTCGTAGTCGGCAAACTTCACTTTTTTGGTCGGCTCGGTACCCCAGGTGTGCAGGTTCCCCTGGATTTTACCGGCTTCAGTTGCCATGAGGGCTTTTTTCATGTTCCCCACGGTGTCGGCATGACAGATGCCGCAGGTTTTGTCCATGATCCAGTAGCTGCCCGGATCACGGACGAAGTTGGCCAATCCACCCGGATGGGCTTTGGGGGCACCTTTGTGTGCTGCTTCGGCTGTACCAGCCTTGGGGTCTCCCCCGTGACATACCGTACATCCACCTGTATCGCCAAATCCCTTGCCCATCGCCACGATCTGTTTCATCATGTCCGACTTGGGATCGCGAATCGACTCGATGCCGTTGTGACACTTCACACAGCTGTCACCACCGGTGACACTTTTGACGGGGGCGGTTGTCCCCTTCTCATGTGTCGCTCCGGCGGAAAAAGCCAATGCGGTTGTCACGACCGTCGCCAGCAAGGCGACTTTGAGTTTCGCAACCATTTGTTCCTCCTGTAGGCGCCTCATTCCGAGGCGACCGTTGATTTGTTGTTGCACGAGGTGCACCCACGCGAGTGAAAACCTCTACTCGTATCTTAGCTTCTTTGCGTGCCTGTAAAGTGCCGGAGGTTTTTCAAGATGGTTTCAGGTTGTGTTTAGAGGTGTCGGGGATCATACATCTGCTCTTTTTATGGTACAATTCAAAATAACAATAACAGGAGAAACCATGACGTTGCAAATATCTGTCAAGGATGACAAAGCAGAACTCTTTCTGCAACTTCTCGGTGAACTGAAAAATGGGATGGTCGATACAGCAAATGCTCTCGATGAAGTCAAGCTCATGGATCGTGTTGAAGATGTACGTCTCCATCGAGTCACCCCTTTGTCTCGCGAAGAAGTATTTGATGGCATATGTTGAGAAATTTCATCCCATTACGTTCACCCGTAGGGGCAGATCCTGTATCAGCCCCAGTAGCGCACGCCACCAAAAGGGGCTGGGGGTGTCAACCCCACTAACAACTATTTGATACTCGAAACCAGCTTGTTCACGAACAATACCAATAAGCCGGAAGAGACAATCAGCAATCCCATTCCAAATACTATTTCACTCGACATCACGCATCTCCTGATTTAATTCCTGCATTTTATTCCAGAGTTTCAACTCATACATCCCGATCAAAACAACCACAATTAGTCCTATTCCGCCTACGATAATCATATACGGGGGTATCTTCTGTATCAATACATTGTAAGCCATCGTTACGATCCCGGTCAATATTCCAAGCATCAGATACAGAAGTGCTTTGAATATTTCTTTGATGTCCGATTTGATCTCTTTGATCTCGTCCAATTTTCCCATGCGACATTATACCATAACACCGTCAAACCATCTCAGATGTAAATTGAACCCTCCGAAAAATTCCCCATCCAAGCATGAAGCCAGGATGACAGATCTCCGGAGAGCTTTAATATAACAATTTGTTATGCTGTTGCACTCAATTTAGAGCGTTTTTCCTTGATTTGTTCC
>JALVWV010000017.1 GCA_027023145.1 Campylobacteraceae bacterium
GTTCCGCGTCTCTGGGAGTCGATGTATACCAAGATCAACAATACCCTCGAAAAGCAGGATCCCAAAAAAGCCAGACTGTTTCAGAAACTTATCGCCATTGCTGAGGCATATAATCTCAACCGTCGGATCGTCCGGGATGAGCTACCCGTGTTTGAAAAGCGTAGTTTTTTCTCTCGCTTTTTCGCCGTACTCGGAGCACGAGTCAAGCTGCTGTTTCTTGCGCCGCTCAATGCCTTTGCTCAGAAGAAGTTTGAGGCGGTACGTCAGAAATTTGGCGGGCGACTGCGGCTGGCGATCAGCGGAGGCGGGTCACTGCCAGAATTTCTCGATGCGTGGATCGATGCGATCGGCATCCGGATCGTCAACGCCTATGGAATGACCGAGTGTGCCCCGGCCATCGCCGGGCGGGCGCTCAACTGTAATACCTTCGGGACACTGGGGCCGGCGGTGCGGGATACCGATCTGGTGATCCTTGGAGACGATGGCCAGCCAGTGCCGTGCGGCGTGGTAGGGGAGATCGCCGTCCGGGGGGATCAGGTGATGCCCGGCTACTACAAAAATGATGAAGAGAACGCCAAAGTGTTTACCGAGGATGGCTACTTTCTCACCGGAGATCTGGGTAAACTCACCTGCAAAAACGAACTCGTGATTACCGGACGCTCCAAAGAGATCATCGTCCTAGCCAACGGCGAAAACGTCGATCCCAGCCGGATCGAGTCGGCCGTGGCTGCGTTGCCGTTTATCCAGGATATGATTGTTGTAGGGCAAGACAAGAAAGGCTTGGGGATGCTGATTGTCCCCGATTTCGAGCATCTCAAAGCGTATATTTCTGAGAAATTCGGTAAAGCCGTCCACTCCATCGAGCACGTGATCGAAGATCCCAAGATTACCAATGATATCAAGAAAGATTTGAATGCTGTGCTCAAACACAAAAAAGATTTTAAGGCGTTCGAGAAGCTGCAAAACATCCATTTCCTCACCGAGGAGTTTAAGCTTGGTGAAGAGCTAACCAATACGTATAAGAAAAAGCGTCGGGTGATTGAGCAGAAGTATCAGGCGTTGATCGATAAGATATTGAAATAAAGTAGAAGTTTGAAATTTTGGTTGACGTTGCTTTGCAATGCGTTTTGTTGGACTGAAGTCCAAGCCCCTTGTATTGTATTGCACACAGATACAATCCTATCTCTTCCACACCACCAAAAACACCCCGAGAAACGCCGCCGAAACAAGGATGATCGATGCCCCAGAAGTAAGGTTATAAAGATACGAAAAGACCAACCCCCCGAGGGTAAACAGCGTCGCAAGTCCCCCTGAGATCATCATCATCCCGGCAAGCGATCCGCTAAGGCGTTCAGCAATGTAGACGGGGATGGTGAGCAGGGCGATGACGAGGATGAGGCCAACCACTTTGATGGCGACGACGACGGTCAGAGCCGAGAGGATGAGGATAGTGGTGTAGATCAGCGGGACATTGATCCCACGCAGGAGAGCGTATTCGGGGTCGTAGCTGACGGCCAGGATATCACGGTACTTGAGGGTGACGATCCCTACGATAAAAGCCAGCAGAACCCCCATGAACATCAGATCCCCCGTCTCCACGGCGAGGATGGAGCCGAAGAGGTAGCTCATCAGGTCGACATTGTACCCCGGTGTGAGATCAACGAGGATCACTCCGATCGCCATTCCCACCGCCCATATGAGACCAATGAAGGTGTCGATTCGCTCCCGCTGATGCAACGTTAGCCACGCCACGAGAATGGCTGCTGCTACGGCAAACAAGGAGGCCCCAAGGAAGATCGGCAACCCGAAAAAGACCGCCAGCCCGATCCCGCCATACGAGGTATGGGCGATTCCTCCGGCGAGGAAGACCATCCGGTTGACCACGATGAGCGAGCCGATGATTCCGGCTGCGAGGCTCACGAGGATCCCGGCGAGGATAGCGTGCTGGACGAAGGTGAAAGAGAGGGCGTCGATCATGCTGCCCCCCCTTTGTCGTCACAATTGTTGCACACGTCACAGCTTTCGCCCCCGAGCATTTCGAGGATGTCAATTTCGCAGAGGTGGTCGTCGGTCTGGCCGTGGGTGTGAAAGATATGGCTCTTGTCACTGATGTCGTGGAAGGTGAGGGTGCGGTTGACGTAGGCGGCTTTGTTGGCGTAGCCGAGAATCACCGAGAGGTCGTGGCTGACGACGATGACGGTGATGGCGTCATTCAGGCGCTTGAGCAGGTCGTAGATCTCTTTTTGGCCGGTAGCGTCGATGCTGGCGGTAGGCTCATCGAGGATCAGGAGCTTGGGGCGGCGGCACAATGCCCGGGCGATCATCACCCGCTGTCGCTGCCCGCCGGAGAGATCCCCGATGCGACGGGCAGCGAAGTCCTCCATCCCGACTTGTTGCAATGCCTCCATGGCGCATGCCTTCTCTTCGATTCCGTAGCCAAAGAGCGGGTGGTGCTCCGCTCCGTTACCCATGAGAACGACATCGAGGACTTTGACGGGGAAGTCGGTGTTGACATTGGTATTCTGCGGAACGTAGCCGACATCGTGTCGGGCTGCGGACGGGGTAGTGCCCAGCAATGTGATGGATCCCTGGGTGGGTTTCAGTAGCCCAAGCATGAGTTTCAATAGGGTCGATTTTCCCCCACCATTTGGGCCGATGATGGCGAGAAAATCGTGTTCATTCACCTCCAGCGAGACGTGCTCGAGCACCGGCTGGGTGTCGTAAGCAAACGCAAGATTGTGTAGGGAGACGAGGCTCATGCGCAATCCTTCGGATGGCTTAGTGAATGGTGAATAGTGAATAGTGAATAGTTTTGGTGTGTGTTGCGATGCAACACTTTTATAGTTGGAGTAGGGACTTTAGTCCCGTGGTGGATGATTGACCTGTTGAGTGAATGGTGAATAGTGAATAGTGAATAGTTTTGGTATGTATTGCGATGCAACACTTTTATAGTTGGAGTAGGGACTTTAGTCCCGTATTTGGTGATGGCCGATGGTGGATAAGGGGCTGGGACTTCAGTCCCAAAAACATCGCAACGCGATGTGTATGATTGGTGGTCAGTCGTTGGCCGACGAAATTGATTGGGGCTTTGAATGAAGTGTTCCACGGCTCAATGATCCTTACCGGCGATGTCGCTTGCCAGACGAATCAGGTTGGCTGACCAGTCGGGCGCCATGGGGCTGATTTTGCGTACGGGGATGTGAAGCTCGTGTGCCATCACTTGCGCCATCCGGTCGGAAAACTCCGGCTGGGTAAAAATCGCCCGGACATGCTCCTGCCTGGCCTGTTTGATCAGCGCCACCAGCTCTCGAGGTTTGGGGCTCTTACCCGCGACTTGCACCGGCAGCTGTATGAGCCCATACGCATCGGCGAAATACCCCCACGAGGGGTGAAAAACCATGAACTTCGTCCCCTTGGGTACCTCGGAGAGGAGGGAGCGGATCTTCGCATCGGTTTGGTCAATGTGCTTGAGAAAGGCTTGATAATTCGTCTGATATGTCTCGGCATGTTCCTTATCGGCGGCTACCAGTGCCTCGAGGATGTTGTGGGCGATGATTTTGACGTTGGCAGGCGTTGTCCAGATATGCGGATCGAGGTGGTCGTGCGCTTTGTCCTCAGCAGCATTCCCCTCATGGTGATGCGCCTCTTGCATCGCCCGCCGGGTAATGCCTCGACCGGTATCCACGATGGGGAGCGTTGGGTTGAGATCGTGAAATTTGGGAAGCCACACGCTCTCAAACTCCACGCCGATTGCCAGATAGAGTTTGGCTTGAGCAATACGTCGCATCTGCGAAGGCTTGGGTTCATACGTATGCGGCGAACTCCCCGGCTGCACCATGACAGTCACATCCACGAGATCCCCACCGATCGCTTCGGTAAAGGTCTTTTGAGGGACGATACTGACGATGATGGGGAGCTTGGCATAGCTCACGATCGATAGAAACAGGGCAAGGGTTACGAATAGTTTTTTCATGGGTGGGATTATAGCGTATTTGGGGTAATGGAGAGTAAACTCATCCGATTTTAATCTGGGGGGGGTACAATTATGTCAGAGATAACTTAAATCTCACATTTAATCAATCCAAAAGGGGTAAAAGTGAAAATTGCAACGATTGCGATGGGTATTGGTCTTGGTGCGTTTTTGATGACGGGGTGTGGAGGCGGGCCGACAGATCCAACAAATCCTGATGACACAAAAGATGCTGCCAAAGCGACGGGGAAATTGGATGAGAATGAGACGACGGGGTTGTTGCGTATTTTTATGAGCGATAAATTACTTCCCAACAAGATTAGTGCTCACGATGCTGGAATTAGAAGTCGTGGATACAGTCAATATTATGTGGATGGAGATTACGCGTGCAAATATGGCGGAACGTATTCTGTGACAAAACTTTCTGGAGAAGCTCCAAGTTCTCAGAAAGTTAAAAACAGTAAATATGTTTTCGAAAGAAAATACGAAGATTGCAGCTTTGATTCAGGTGTCAAAATTAATGGTACCGAAAAAAATACGTGGGATTGGAAGAGTGTCAATGGAACCTACACCAACAATCAAACGATGACGGCAACAAATTTTATTTATACGGTCGACGATAAACACAAATTCACTCTATCGAGCGTAAATGAAGCGGCCAAAACTATTTATGTCTGGGATAATGGTACGAAAATTCAGCATAGTTATAAGCGTAAATATTCGTACAGTGGCACACACATTAATGGCACCAACACAACGCAATATAAAGACATAGTGGTCGAAACAGAGAGCGGATGGAACAAGCAGGAAAAAACAGATTTTTATTCTTTGAAACTTGCTGGATCGATTAACAATGATTTCTTCGGCGGTACCATTCTCTTCAGCACGCCAACCAAATTTGAAAGGAATCAACATGATATGGCTCCCAATCCACGTGGAGGCAAAGAAGAAGTATATCATGC
>JALVWV010000018.1 GCA_027023145.1 Campylobacteraceae bacterium
GACAAGGAGATCCGCACATTCAAAGCATCCAAAAACGACTTTGCCGATCTGGTGGAGCTGGCCGAAGAGGATGCTCGCAAAAATAAGTATATCAAAAAGGGATGCGAAGGGGTGGAGCTGGTCAACATCGTGACCATAGATTGATCCTCACTTATTCTTCAATCGTATAGATAATCTCGGTGCGCAGTTTGCGGGATTGGATTTCTGCGATGCTCAATCCCGGAATCGGAAGTTTCATAAATGCCTCCATATCAGTGACACCGGCTTCGGCCACGGCACGCAGGACGAGTCCCCGGTAAGCTTTGGCCCAGTGGCTGACTACTTTGCCCCCTTTGAGAAACTTTAATACCGTGTATGGGTGGCTGGGGCGGTACACTTTGTCATAAAATCCCGCTCGCAAGTCGAGGATATCTTCCCCTTCGAGGTAGGTATCCATCAACGGGCTGCCCGCTTCACGGTAGAGCTTTTCGGGAAGGATATCTCCCACGGCTTTTCCTTGACCCAAGCGGTATTCGGGGATGAGATCATCGGCTCGGAGGAATCCGAAGAGATTGGAATGGAGGATGAGGTGCTTGTGGAGGTAGTGTTGCCCATCAGAGGAGAGGGTCGGATAATCCAAAGAGTCAAACGCCACACCGGTGTAGCGCTCGATCGCTTTCATCGCTGGTTCATTGGGGAGATCTTTGGCGGCATGATAAGCGATGTCGGTCTCCTTTTTGAGCCCGAACATTTGGGAGAGTTCTGCTGCATCTCCGCGCTGGAGAATATTCATGTAAGCAAGGAGCAAAGACTGGCGGAGAGGCAGGAGCGACTCAAACAGTAAGGTTTCGATCCGAAACCGCTGGTCTCCGCCGGATTTTTTGGTTTCACTGGGAGCAAGAAGAATCTTCATAGTGGGTGCTTTTTGGGAAGGATTATAACAAATTTTCGAAAAAAGAAGTTTTTTATACACATACTCCTTGACTTCTAAAGGACTTTTGGCTACAATACCCGTCCATTTCGCGATGGAATGTGAGCATGCTGGTGTAGCTCAGTTGGCTAGAGCAGCTGATTTGTAATCAGCAGGTCGCGGGTTCGAGTCCCATCACCAGCTCCATTTTTATGTATCAGTGTTTGACCAGTACAAACGATGAAATAGGGTGAGATACTCAAGTGGCCAACGAGGGCAGACTGTAAATCTGCTGGTTTTTACCTTCGGAGGTTCGAATCCTCCTCTCACCACCATCGTTCTTTATGATGCGGGAGTAGCTCAGTTGGCTAGAGCGTCAGCCTTCCAAGCTGAGGGTCGCGGGTTCGAGTCCCGTCTCCCGCTCCATTTATACTGGGAGCTGTGTGACATCTATCCTTCATCCCGGATGACTGCATCGGATTAGCATACCACATCAAACACTTTTCATTAAATAACTTTTCATTTTGCGCAGGATGCGCCCAGATAGCTCAGGGGCAGAGCACTTCCTTGGTAAGGAAGAGGTCGGCGGTTCAAATCCGCTTCTGGGCTCCACGATCACAGAATGCAAGGTATGCAGTGTGGACACGAGTATGGCCAGAGAGCCACAGTCTTGTCCATATAGGGCATGGGGTCTTAGCGTTGCCGAGAGATTCGGCCGCAACACATTCAATTTAAGCTAGGAGAAATACTATGGCTAAAGAAAAATTCGAGCGTACGAAACCGCACGTTAACATCGGTACCATCGGTCACGTTGACCACGGTAAAACTACATTGACTGCTGCCATCACAGCTGTTTTGGCTACCAAAAACGACACAGCTCTGATGGATTACGATCAGATTGACAACGCTCCCGAAGAGCGCGATCGCGGTATCACCATCGCAACATCACACGTTGAGTACGAGACCGACACCCGTCACTATGCTCACGTCGACTGCCCGGGTCACGCCGACTACGTCAAAAACATGATCACCGGTGCGGCTCAGATGGACGGTGCGATCCTCGTTATCGCTGCAACCGATGGTCCAATGGCTCAAACCCGTGAGCACATCCTCCTCTCTCGCCAGGTTGGCGTTCCGTACATCGTTGTTTTCTTGAACAAAGAAGATCAGCTGGATGACGAGGACAAAGAAGAGATGCTCGAGTTGGTTGAGATGGAAGTTCGCGAACTCCTCAGCGAGTATGAATTCCCCGGTGATGATACCCCCATCGTAGCTGGTTCCGCGTTCCAGGCTCTCGAAGAGGCCAAGTCTGGTACACTCGGTGAGTGGTCTGAGAAGATCATCGCCCTTATGGACGAAGTGGATGCTTACATCCCTGAGCCTGAGCGCGAAACAGACAAAGATTTCTTGATGCCCATCGAGGATATCTTCTCAATCCAAGGTCGTGGTACTGTTGTAACCGGTAAAATCGATCGTGGTCAGGTATGTGTGGGTGACGAGATCGAGATTGTCGGACTCAAAGATACCCAGAAGACAACCGTAACCGGTGTTGAAATGTTCCGTAAGGAAATGGACTGCGGTATCGCTGGCGACAACGCCGGTGTCCTCCTCCGTGGTACTGCCAAAGAAGCGGTTCAGCGTGGTATGGTTCTTTGTAAACCCGGTTCCATTACTCCGCATACAACATTCGAAGCAGAAGTATACGTCTTGACCAAAGAAGAGGGTGGACGCCACACCCCCTTCTTCAACAACTACCGTCCTCAATTTTATGTCCGTACGACGGACGTAACCGGCTCGGTTACTCTTCCTGAAGGAACCGAGATGGTCATGCCGGGTGACAACGTTAAAATCAACGTTGAATTGATCGCTCCGGTTGCACTCGAAGAGGGTACCCGCTTCGCGATTCGCGAAGGTGGTCGTACCGTCGGTGCTGGTGTTGTCACCAAAGTCATCGCCTAATCGAACCCCTGCCTGTCAGGGGATCGGATGAAACCCTGACGCATTTACTGGAGAAATTATGAGAGAAACTGTACACCTTGGATGTGAAAAGTGCACCCGCCGCAACTATCATACGACCAAGAATAAGAAAAACACAACCGAAAAACTTGCGCTTAAGAAGTATTGCAAGTGGTGCAAAGAGCACACGGTACATAAAGAGATGAAACTCTGATAGACTTTTTGGGGATCCTGTACTTCCATTCCGGAAGTCGGAATCTCTCGCCAGGCCAATAGCTCAGTTGGTAGAGCACTGGTCTCCAAAACCAGGTGCCGGGGGTTCGAGTCCCTCTTGGCCTGCCATTCTATGAAGGTAAAATATGGAATCCATAACAAAATTTTTGCGCAGTGCGCGTGTCGAACTGGATAAGGTCATTTTCCCGACCAAAATACAGGTACGTCAAGCTTTTGTTGCTGTGGTACTGGTCGTCACTGTTATCTCTGTATTTTTAGCATTGGTTGACGTGTTGATGTCTACCGTTGTCTCTTCCACACTGTAAGGGTCAATGATGGCTTATCAATGGTACGCAATTCAAACATATGCCGGAAGTGAACGCTCCGTCAAACGGGCAATCGATCAGATGGCAATCGATTACGGTCTTGAGGACAAGATCAAAAACGTCGTGGTGCCCACCGAAGAGGTGATCGAAGTCAAGAACGGTGAGAAAAAGATCACGGAGCGCTCGTTGTACTCCGGATACGTTTTCGCCTGTCTCGACCTCGACAACGATCTGTGGCACAAGATCCAGGGGCTGCCCCGTGTTTCACGCTTCATCGGCGAGCAAAAGACACCCACAGCCCTGAGTGAAGCCGACATCAAAGTGATTCTGGAGAAAATGGAGAAGCAAGATGCTCCTCGACCCAAAGTGGACTTTGAGACCGGAGAGATGGTGCGTATTATTGATGGACCATTTGCGAACTTTACTGGAATGGTAGAGGAGTACGATCTCGATCACGGCAAGTTGAAACTCAACGTGTCGATTTTCGGTCGGAACACTCCTGTAGAGATGCTCTACACCCAAGTTGAAAAAATAATCTAATTCAAGAAGGAGCCATCATGGCAAAGAAAATTTCTGAAAAATTCAAAATGATGATCCCGGCTGGTCAGGCCAACCCCTCACCCCCAGTTGGCCCTGCTCTGGGACAGCGCGGTGTCAACATTATGGAATTTTGTAAAGCGTTCAACGAGAAGACCAAAGACAAAATGGGCTTTAAAATCCCAGTTGAAGTCAGCGTCTACACCGACCGTAGCTTCACATTCGAGACCAAGCAGCCCCCTGCGACCGACTTGATCATGAAAGAAGCCGGGATCAAAAAGGGGAGCGATAACCCCCTCTTGAACAAAGTGGCAACCCTGAGCAAAGAGCAGATCCTCAAGATCGTCGACCTCAAAATTGAGGATCTTAACACCAACGATCGTGAGCAGGCAGCGAAGATTATCGAAGGCTCTTGCCGCAGCATGGGCATCGAGATCGCAGACTGAAGACTTATCTGACCACTGGATCGCAGTGGGAGCAAACAGCGGAGAAAATAATGGCAAAAAAAATCAGCAAACGAAAACAAACCCTTCTTGAGAAGATTGATAACACCAAAACCTACAGCGTGGATGAGGCGGTTGCGACCGTCAAATCCCTCAAGTCCGCCAATTTTGACGAAACCGTCGAAGTGGCACTGAACCTCAACGTCGATCCCCGCCACGCCGATCAAATGATCCGTGGTTCGGTCGTTCTTCCTAACGGAACGGGCAAAACGGTACGTGTTGCCGTATTTGCCAAAGGAGAGAAAGTTGATGAGGCCAAAGCAGCCGGAGCCGATTTGGTTGGTAGCGATGAGCTGATCGAGCAGATTCAAGCGGGAAAGATCGATTTCGATACGGTCATCTCAACCCCGGATATGATGGGTGTCCTGGGAAAAGTCGCTCGGATTCTTGGCCCCAAAGGTCTCATGCCGAACCCTAAGACCGGTACGGTAACTATGGACGTAACAACTGCCGTCAAGAACG
>JALVWV010000019.1 GCA_027023145.1 Campylobacteraceae bacterium
TACAGCACCGGCTCCCAGTTTCTCAATGCCGATAAAATAGATTGTATTGGCAAAAGTCGTTGAGAGGAGCGAAATTAACCCAATATGCAGCCAGAAGGTCGCATCAAATGTCTGCATCTGTATCGCAGACGGATTCACAAAAAAGAGCAGATCGAGCACCACAGTTACTGCATAAAGATAAAAGGTGAAAACCAGTGCAGATAACCTCTGATTGTAGGAGCTAATCACTGTTAGCAGTGCCCAGAGAAATGCAGCCAGCACAAAGTAGAGGTTGTATATTACCAGGATCTCATCGAGTGTCTTGTTCCAGACTCCAAGGATCGTCATGACCCCTACTCCACCCAACAGCAAAGCACCCAGCTCTCTACGTGTCACCTTCTTGGTTCCAAGTAGTGCCAGAAGGATAAAGGTAATGATCGGTATCATGGTTGTGACAAAGGCTCCTCCCAGCGAAGCAGTGCCCAGTTTGACTCCCAGAAAGAAAAATTTCATATAAGCAAAAAAGCTCAATGAAGCCAAGAGAACTATACCAAAGCTTTGCAGATCGATTCTAAAAGAATGTTTCATCCAGAGAATGATGGGTATCATGCTCATTGCGGTGATCCCAAAGCGAAAGAGTATCATCTCGTACTCGTCAATGTATCTGCCCAGTATCTTGACACTGACCCAGGACATGCCCCAGCCGATCATAGCTAAGAACATCAAGAAATAGAAGAAATTGTTGTTTTCAGTTTTCATGGGGGTATTGTAGCGGCTTACAAATCATGTATATAGAACAATATTGCGCTTTTGTATGATCTTGTGTGGTGTATATCCATAGATGCGTTTGAAGTGTCGGGTAAAATGAGACTGATCACTGAATCCGCTGTTCAAACTTGCCAGTGCGATACTCTCTCCGGCAATAATCTGTTCTGCTGCCTTCTGTATGCGCACGGAAAGGATATACTGGTGTGGCGTGAGACCTGTGTGTTGTTTAAACGTACGCAAAAAGTGGTATTTGCTCAGTCCGGCTTCACGAGCCAGGCATGCCAGTGATATGGGATGCTCCGCCTGTGTCCGTATCAGATCAATGGTGCGAGAGAGTGCAGCCTGATCCAACGACTCCTCGGAGGTAGTTTTGGTCTGTGCATAGTGTCGGATTAGATAGGAGAGTGCTTCAATCATCGCACTCTCACTTTCTATCGCCTCCTTACCCTCATAGACAGATTTGAAAAATGTCAAGAGCAATCCATAGAGTCTTTGATCTTCAATGATGTGCTTTCCAAAGAGTGGCGTTTTGGCTTCATGGAAAATTTGTGTATACATATCGCGCATCAGCGCTTCACTGGGATAGAAGTTGGTCAAACTCCAGTGCTGTGAACTCCCTCCATGTGCCTCCATGGGATTAACTACCCGAGTAGCACCGCGATAAACGGTATGAGTACTTTTCTCGTACTGAGAGAGAAAAAGTCCTTCATGGGTAATTCCCACAGAGTAATTCCTATGATGATGTTTACTAAAATTTTGATTGATGTCTTGAAAATTTTCAAAAATAGTATTGCGCAGGCTTTCCAGTTTCATGCTGCATTATAACCTAAAAGAGAAAGAAAAAAATAGAACAAAATTGCTAAAAGTTCACTCGTTCCACATCTCCCGATGTGGAATACCTGCTGGACAACACCCAAACGCACAATCCAACCTCTTAGCTACACAGCGTCCAAAAGGGTGTTACGAAGCGGGAGCTTCGTAACGAGAACAAATTTTGTTTCAATACATGCATATTACATCCGATCCCACCGCACCCGCCAACGGTATTTTTTGTCCTGACCAACCAAGACGAAATAGAGATCGCCCGAGTGGCGCCAGGGGTCGAGGAGGATGGCGTAGGAGAGTGGGGTGACATGATGGGTGGGGAGGACAGCCAGGGCGTTGTGTTCCTTCCAGTAATCGCCGATGTTGGCGCCGACCGGGTAGAGGGTGAGGGTCTTGAGGTGGAGATGGGCAAGGTGGGATTGAAGGTCGTCGGCCCATTGGTAACACAAGCCCCGTTTTTTCAAGCCCACGTTGACAAGAAAGTTGTGCATCCAGGGGGAGGTCTCGACCCGGTAACGGGCAGCCAGAGTATGGCTGAAGGTCAGCGCAGTGTGGGCAAGGCGGCGGGCTTCAGCTGGATCAACGGAGCGGTCGAGAGCGGTGAGCATGTGGGTGAGGTGCTGTTCCTGTTTCGGGGTGACATCAGGGAGTTGCGGCGCACACCCCTCTATTGCCAGAGCCAGCAGGGCGAAAAAAGCGATACGTAGCACTCCTGTCATCCCATCAACCCCTGCGTCGCAAACAGGGAAGGGAAGATCCATACTACGTACCCCAGTGCTCCGGCTGTCGTGATCGCTGACCAGAGGAGGACACCGCGTGGATGTTGGGTCAGATAGCCCCCGATGAAGCCGACGATCAGACCGCCGATGTGGGCGCTCATGTCGATGCCGGGGATCGAGAAGCCCAGGGCGAGGTTGAGCGCCAGTACGCCTCCAAACTCCCGGAGGAAACGACCGAACCGATCCCCGAGACGGTGGCGATGCGCCAAGGCGTACCCTGCGATTGCGCCGAAGATTCCAAAGATCGCTCCGCTTGCCCCCACGGACAGCCCCTCGGGGTGCATGGCCGTAGAAACCGCTGCCCCGACGATCCCCGAAGCGAGGTAAAGTCCAAGGTACTCCCGCCATCCGTGTAATTCTTCAGCGACTTTGCCGACGATGTAGAGCGAAAACATGTTCAGCCCGATGTGAGTGATCCCGGCGTGAAGAAATGTCCCGGTGATGATCCGCCACCACTCCCCATGGATACCGATCCTCCAACCGTATGTCGCCCCGAGATGAATCAAGGACTCCGAGCTAAACGGATCAGGTTGCAAAGCTGCGATACCGAAAAACAAAACATTCCACGCAATCAAAGCCAGCGTGACGGGATAATGGCGCAGTGCCTCACGCATGGTCGTGTCGGCCTTATGCCGTCTGGACGATCGCAGAGGGGAAGATCACCCCATCGATCGAGAAACGCGCCATCCGCTCAATCTCTTTTTCCTCCTCGATCAATACCAGCACCTTGGCATCGAAGAGGTAGCGTTCAGCCAAAGGCTGGATTTCAATCCCGTCCTCCTGTTGACAGACGATAAAATCTGCCTCAAGGGCGTTGGCGATCAGGGCATTGCGGATCTCATTGACTGTGACAGCAAAGGGTATCGCGTGCTCCCGACAATAGTGTGCCAGCTGGATCGCTTCGGCCAACGGCTCGAGTAGGACAATCTCCCCTTCCTCAATCTTCGCAAGATCCTCCTGAGAAAACACTTTTTTTAATGAGGGTGACGGTACCCACGGGTGTCCAAAAATCAGCATGTTATCCTCCTAATCCGGTAAACATTCTTTGGAGCAGTAGTGTTTGCTCCCAATGGTGATCGACTCTTTGATGGTGACGTACGTTCCGCAGGTGGCACATTCAACCAAGGTATCCCCGGAAAGCTCATCATTGCTCTTCTCTTCTCTATCGAGAATGGGTACTTTGCCGCCAAACGCGCGGTACACTACGACTGCAATCACGCCAAAAAGGATCAATCTCAACCACATAGCTCTACTTTATCCACAAAAAATTGCGTTTATTCCATTGCACTATAGCATAGTTTGGGCGTTTCGTCAATACCGCCACCTCTTTTTCGACGCGACTGCCTTTATAAAACAGGTACTGTGTCATCGGATTACTCACCTGCCGTGTCAGAGACAACAAAAGCTGCGTATCGGTGACCGCACGCGAAGTGATGAGTCCAAATGGGGCATGCTTGAGATGCTCGACCCGCTTGCGCTCTACCGTGACCTGCGTCAATCCCATCTCCATCACCGCGTATTTCAAAAACGCCGCCCGCTTCCCAAGAGGCTCAGAGAGTACGGTTGGAATGTCCAACCACACTGCTGCAAGCATCAACCCAGGAAACCCTGCCCCTGTCCCTACATCGAGCAGACTCGTCGGTCGATCGATGAAGGTCAGCGGATAGAGAGAATCGACGATATTTTCATAAATCGCTTCGCGGGTTTTGGCTCCGGTAAGATTGTGCGTCTGGTTCCATTCATGGAGAAGGTTGGTAAAAGTTGTAAGTCGGATCAACGCTGCATCGGAGACGGCGATGTTGGCTTGTGTGAGCATTGTGCTCAGGGAATTATTATTCGGCATTTGATTTTCATCCATATTGGTGTGCAATGGTACATTCTTGTGGGACTGAAGTCCCAGCCCCTTTAAAGTTTTTCACCAAAAAATATACCGCAATTTCTAATTTCTAATTTATAATTTCTAATTCTCACAGCAGGTGTCCCATCTGTTCTTTTTTTACCCGTAGATAATCGACGTTGTACGGGTTGGCTTCGATCAGCAGCGGTACCCGCTCGAGGATCTCCACGCCGGCGAGGGATTCGATTTTCTTCGGGTTATTGGTCAGCAGGCGCAGGTGGGTGATCCCAAAATGGGCGAGGATAAACTCCACCACATCGTACGTCCGTTCATCAGCAGCAAATCCCAGCTGGTGGTTGGCGGCAACGGTATCAAATCCCTGATCCTGCAATGCATAAGCGTTGACTTTGTTGAGCAGACCGATATTGCGCCCCTCCTGGCGATGGTAGATCACCATCCCCCCTTCAGCATTGATCATCTCCAGTGCAGCATCGAGCTGTTCACCGCAATCGCATTTGAGTGAGCCGAGTGCATCACCGGTGAGGCACTCGGAGTGGACACGCACCAGCGGTGTCTTTGGGAGGGGATCAGTAAAGACCGCGAGGTGCTCACGCTCCCCCTCTTTGAAGGCCTGGATTTTGAAGGTACCGTGACGGGTCGGTAAAGCAGCGATGTTGGACAGAGTGATGTGTTTC
>JALVWV010000020.1 GCA_027023145.1 Campylobacteraceae bacterium
GTAGTGATCTGGATATTGACCGCGCCGGTATCCATGGGGGGTGTAAGCTCGAGTCCTACCACCGGCATCACCAGCTTGATCGCGATGACAAAGAGGCCGATCAGCGTCGCAAATGCCACCGCTGCCCAGAGCTTCGAGTCAAGAATCGCCCGGACGATTGCAGAGAAAAACGCCTGTGTCGCATCGTTGACCGGGCCGATGATCCGATGAAAAAAGTCTTCACTTGCCAGCAAAAAGCGATTGCGGGCTGAGAGAACATACAGCGAGAGGAGCGGCACGGTGATGATGGAGATCACGTACGAGGTGCCCAGCGCGATCAGCAGCGTCCCCACCAGCGGCGCAAAGACCGTCTGGGGGTACCCCCCCACAAAGAGCATCGGCACCAGCGCGATCATCGTCGTCACTGTCCCGCTCATAACAGAGAACATGATCTCCTCGGTGCCGTCATAGACCGCCTGCCGGATCGGTTTGCCCAGCTCCTTATAGTGGCGTTCGATGTTTTCCATCACCACCACCGAGTTATCCAGCAGGAGCCCCAGAGCCAGGATGATCGCTGTGAGGGTGATGACATTAAAATCCATCCCAAACACCCACATCATCGCAATCGTCGAAGCGTACACCAGCGGGATCGTCACCAGCACCACCAGAATCTGCCGGAAACTGGCCAGGAAGAGAAACACCACCAGCGTCGACATCACGATCGCATCGCGCAGCGACTCAAACATATTGTCGGTACTCAGAGCAATCGTCTCCTCCTGCGTATCGCTCACGGCAAACTCGATCGCCGGATAACGCGCCTTGAAACGCTCGATCACTGCATCGGCTTTGTGGATCGTCTGGATCACATCGGCCGTGCTGGCTCGCTGGATCGAGAGGGCAATCGCCTTGCGACCGTTGCCGTAGTAGAGTGCCGTGTTTTTGTACGGGCCGAAATAGACCTTCGCCACATCCCCGAGACGGACATCTTTGGTCAGAGGAAGCGCTTTGAGCCGCTCGATGCTGTCCCGTTTGCCCTGCGACTTGAGGAGGTAGCGGTGTTCGGTATTTTCGATCACACCAAGAGCATAGTCGTTGTCGTTCTGTTTGATCGCAGCAATCACCTTACCCAGACTCAGATGGAGCGCATCGAGACGGTCTTTGTCGAGGACGATCTGGAGTTCCTTGGCATGGCCGCCAAAGATGTCCACGTTGGCCACACCGGGGGTCTTGAGCAGAGCGTGTTTGATTGCGCCGCTGGCGATGTCCCGTACGTCTTCGAGGGTGAGGTTGCTCCCCGGTTTTGGGGAGAGGGCGACCACTTCGATCGGTGCAGTGGTGACGGTGATCTTGATCGCTTGGGGTTCTCGGATATCTTGCGGTAGACGGGAGCGGAGCTTGGCTACAGCACCGCTGACATCACTAAGTGCGGCATCAATGTCCTTGGAGTAGTCAAACTCGGCATGGATCACCGTCACCTCATCGATCGTATCCGAATGCGCCCGACGAATCCCGTCGAGGGTGTAGAGTTCCTCTTCAACCGGGACGGCGATGTTGGCCGCCATCGATTTGGCCGAGGCACCCGGCTCGACGATCACCACCGCTACTTCGGGATAATTGGAGTCGGGAAAAAGGTTGCGGGGGAGTTTTTGATACCCCATCACTCCCATGATGATAAAGAGCCCGAGAAACGAAAGGACAATATGGGGTCGGGTGAGAATGCGTCTGAGCCAAGAAGTTTTAGTCGTTTCCATGGAAGTCTCCAGCAGAATGGATCAAAACATGCTCATAGGCGGGCAATTGGCTCAAGCGCACTTCGCTCCCGCGTGCTACAGGTGTCTTGGGGCAGGGGGCGACAATCACTTCCCCTTCATGGCGGGCACGCACCTGTACCTGCATGGGGACAAAACGCCCCTCCGGCTCATACGCCATCAGCTGCGTTGCGTCCTTGCGATGGATCAACGTATCATCGGGCAGGATACACCCTTGTGCTGCCTTCAGAGCCACGGCGATTTCGATGCTGGCTCCCACAGGCAGATCGATCGGCTGATCGAGGGCAACTTCGGCATTGACCAAACCGTTTTTGGAGGTGGCATAGAGGGTGCGGATCGCACCGACTTGTTTCCTCTGTGCAAAGACCGGTTGTCCTGGCTTGATATGGGTGCGCAGGGTGGGGACAAAACCAAAGACAAGTTTCTTCTCTCCATTGCTCATGCTCAGGATCGGACGTCCGGTTACGGCCAGATCCCCTTCGTGGAGCATCACCGCATCGATCTGTCCATCAAAGGGGGCTTTGAGGTTGAGATAACCCAGCTGATGCTTGAGCTGAAGTACTTTTTGCCGGGTCGATTCTACTTTGGCCGCTTTGGCTTCCACTCCGACACGGGATTGGTCGAGCTTTTGTTTCGGGAGGGCACCGGAGCGGTAGAGTTCGACGTTGGCTTCGTAGATGGAACGGGTGAGGTTCAGATCGTTCTCAAGAGCCACCAAAGAGCCTTCGAGTGCTGTGATGTTGGAGCGCAATTCCCGTGAATCAATCGTGATGAGCGGATCACCCTTGTGTACCTTTTGGCCCGTGTGGACATAAACTTTCTCAATGGTGCCAGCGAGTTTGGTGGTGAGTTTGATCCCTTTTTTGGCTTGAATCTGTGCCAGGAAACGTTCCGTGCTCACCAGCGTCCCTTTGTGTGGCGTTACGGTATTTACCTGAAGCGTAATCGCCACAGGGGGCCTGGCGCTGTCCACTTCTGCTTTTCGGTCGTCAAGAAGCTTTTTTGACTGAACGACCAACAAAACGATCGCACCAAGGATAATCAGGGTGATGATAAATTTTTTCATGCAATGCTCCTATATCTTTATCTTTGGATTTATTATAGGATTGCAATATCAACCCAATCTAAATTTACAGTGGTATTTCGATAAAAAAGATCCCGCCATGTTCGCTGTTTTTAGCGTAGAGGTTTCCTTTGAGGCTCTCCTGGACAATGCGTTTGCTCATGTGAAGCCCCAGCCCCGTACCGACACTTTGATGTTTGGTTGTAAAATAGGGATCAAATATTCTGGGTAACACCTCCTCCGGTATGCCTCCGGCATTATCTTCAACGGTGATGATGGCTTGCTGCTTTTTCTTTTGCAGGTGGAGCGATAATTTTATCCACCCATTTTCAATGTTTCGCTCAAGGATAATATCTTTTGCATTATTGATAATATTGATAATCACTTGTGGCAGCTCACCCGATACGATGGTGACCGTTATGGGGTTGTCATAATCAACCTCGTCTATCAATTGTATGTTGACATCTTTCAAGACAGCCTCAACAATGCTGACAGCACTTCGTATATTCTCTTGTATTGTTTGCTGCTTTAACACTTTTTTCTCTTTTAAGAAATTTCTAAATATGTTGATGGTTTCCGATAAATATTGGGAGAAATCATTGATTTTGTTCATATTGTCGATCAATGACTCATCATTCAAAATCCCCATTTTATGTTGTGCGATGGTGCCAGTGGATATCGTGGATATGATGCTCAAAGGCTGTCGCCACTGATGGGCAATATTGCCCATCATTTCCCCCATCTGCGCCAGTTTGGCCGATTCGGCCATGCTGCGCTCCTGCTCCAGATTCTTTTCGACCTCTTTTTTGACAATCGTATTGATAAAAAATATGATTACAATCATGACCAACAAAGATTTGATCACGAAAGATCGAATCGTTAAATGAAGCTCTTTTTGGGTTTCTTGTTTCATGGTATCGATTTTTTTGACGATATCATCGACATACGCGCCTGTTCCAATGATCCAATCCCACCCCTTGAACCTTTTGACGTATGAAAATTTTGGTTGGGGCTTGGTTTGATTTGGTTTGGCCCAAGCATACTTGACGAGTCCTCCGGAATCTGATTGTTTACAAATGCGAACCATTTCATTGAAAAGATACACGCCATTGGGATCTATATAGCCAGAGAGATCCTTCCCGTCCAATGAGGGCTGCATGGGATGCATCATCATTTTCGGCTGCATATCATTTATCCAGAAGTATCCATCTTTGCCGTATCGCATTTTCGATACAGCCAACAAGGCTTCTTTTTGCAATTTTACAGTGGCGTTGCCCTCTGTGCCTTTAGATTCTTCCTGCAAACTTCTTTGGTAAAATGCATCAATGGTACTTAATGCAATGGAGAGGTAATTGGAGAGTTCTTCCTCTTTTGTCTTGTATGCTTCCTCTTTATATTCTTTGATCTTCTCATCGGAAATAGTATTGATTGTGCGGATTGCCTGCATCAACAACAGGGTAGTGATGAGGATCATGGCACCCAATATGATGGTAAATAGTTTTGTTTTGATTGTTGCGTTTCTAAACAAAATAGTAGTCCTGAAAACTCATTCTAACTTCGGACTATTATACACCAACAAATTTAGATCGGGTTGAGCGTGCTGGGATTTTACGAATGGGTTCCTCTCTCCAAGACGTAGTCCAAATAGTAGATATTTTTCTTGTAGGTGTAGGTACTTTCGATGGTTTTGGCGCGTGCCAAACGGTACTTGCTCTCTGCAAGCAGTAGATCGTTGAGTGTGGCTGCCCCATTGTGATAACGGGTGCGCTCCACCTCGAGGCTCTTACGACTGAGGCGCTCGACCCGAGTCGCCCCGACATAAGCGGTATAGCTCTGACGGATCTTTTCCACCGCCTGGGTCACTTGACGGCGAAGGTCAAGCAGAGCTTGACGCCGCTGAAGCTGAGTGCGCAGCTTGGCCAGACGTGCCTTTTCTCTCCCGGCACTGCGCTTGCCAAAATCGAAGAGATTGAATTTGACATTGACACCAATTTGGGCAATAGTCT
>JALVWV010000021.1 GCA_027023145.1 Campylobacteraceae bacterium
TTCTTTCCACCTTGGCTCTCCATCGCAAAATCAAAAAAACTCGGGGTATGCATCACTTTTTCTCCGCCTTTTGCTTTGATATCTTATTTTACCGTTTTTTTGGTTGATTTTTCGGAGGGTTCAATTAGAAATTAGAAATATTATGGGGCGTATATTGGCATCAATCGCTCGATGATGGATTGAACCTCTTTGGATTTTTTCATGACGATTACGGGCGTACGTACTTTGGAGTCCCACATGATTTGAAAATAGAGTGAAACGCCTTGCAATTTTTTCAAGAGCTTCCGTGCTGCTGCTGTCGTTTGGGGTGCTGTTTGGAGTATTTGTAGACCTATGAGCGTCTTCTGACCGATATGCTCCATTGCTTGGTCGACCATCGAAGGATCTTTTAGCTCCCACGTACGCAACAGGTAGAGCGTCGGGATCTGCTGCGCATAGATACGAAACGATGTCAAAATCCCAATTGGACTGTCGGGTTGAATGTGTGCCTTTTTCTCGAGATAAGCGATCGGAGCATCCCAAAGATGATTCATTCTGCTAAAAACATGCAAATAACGCATCCCCTGCGTTGGATCGGGCTGAAGATCGGCAAATGCCTTGCTCTGCTGCCCCTGCTGCTCAATCTTTTTCATCATAACCTGCCAGTGCTTAGACGTATCAAATGTTTTCAGCTTCTTCAGGTTTTGCATAAAGAGCTCGATGGTCTTCTTCTTGTCCTTTTGTGCCACATCTTTATGCAGAAAATTACTGCCGATTAGTACGATATCTTTGAGCAGGCGTGCAACAAGGATTTGTTCCTGCCGTGCCAAATCTAACGCTTCATCTTGTGTGATAACATTAGTAGCCTGAGCAAAAAACCCAAATCCAACCCACATCACGATCAGTCCCATTCGTTTTATCAAGTTGATCCTTTCTAGTATAACAAAATCATTGCAAATCTAAAGGAATTATAGTGTGTATTACATAAAGTTAAGTCATAAAGGGATAGGAACGAAAAAATCACCGCAATCGCAATAACTTGAACAGCTTCAGACCGATAAATATCCCGACGGTATCAGCCGCCACATCGGCCAGCTCGGCACTGCGATTGATGGCAAACAGCTGAGAAAATTCGATGAAAGCCCCATAAGAGATTAGCAAAACCACCACCTTGAGATAGTCGATTTTCCACCCCATTCTCAATAAAAAAGCCAGAACGAGGAAGGCGACAGTGTGATTAAGTTTGTCCGACCATACAAAGAGTGGAGCTACTGTCTCTCCAGGTAGAACCGAGAGGGTGTAGCTCCCGATAAGGGCGAGATAAAATAGAATACGCCACAGCTGAGGATGGACAACGATCTTGTAGAGCCGTTTGCGGCGTTTGGGCTCATAGTGCATCGATCTTACCTGCTACAAATTGCGCAAAATCATCCTCGTCATTTGGGCAGGAGACGACGCGATAATCCCCATACCCAAGCTTATCTGCAATGAGACGATGTTCAATGTTCAGTTCATAGAGCGTCTCAGAGTTATCGATCGTAAACGACAGGGGGAGGATCATCACCTTGAGGCGATTGGGTTGGCGTAGAAGATCAGCCAGGTTTGGCTCAAGCCAGGCGGCATTGCCCACTTTGGACTGGTACGCCAGCTGGATGGAGGCAAACGGCATCCCCGCTTGATCCAGTGCCTCTCGTATCGCCACGACACTCTGTTCAACATGCTCCTGATAGGGATCGCCCGCCTCGATGATCGAGAGAGGTAAGCCATGCGCCGAGAGGATCAGCGCATACTCAGCCGTATCGATCCCCTCCGAAGCTTTACGTATGCGATCTATCAAAATCTCGATATAGACAGGATCAGCATAATAAGGCTCGACCAAATGGAGTGTGGGCGCATACCCCATCGCCGCACACTGCGCCTGGAGATCCTGCCAGGAGGATTCCGTCGTGGTCGTCGAGTAGTGGGGATACATCGGAAAACAGACAATCTCATCGATCCCCTCTTGTTGCATCGTCGCAAGTGCCTCACGCGCAAACGGCGGCACATAGCGCATCGCCGGAAGTGTTGAAATACCTGTCAACGCCTCCACTTTGGCTGCCAGCGCATCGGTAATGTCCGTCAAAGGGGACTTGCCCCCCAACTGCCGATAATTCTCCTGCGCTTCGTGCAAACGCTTCTTAACGATCCGTTTGCCGATCATCCTGCGCAGCCACGGATGCATCGGGAGGATCGCTGGATCGGCAAACATGTTGCGCAGAAAAAGCTCGACCTCGTCGAGGTTATTCGGACCACCCATGTTGAGAAGGAGAATGCCGCGTCGTGCCATACCTTGTCCTATTTTTTAGGAAGATTGTAGCAAAAATTGGTTGTTGGAATGGTGTTGTTGACAGTTCAAGGGACAAAGAAGATGAATGAGGAGGCAAAGTTGCCCCCATGCCCCTTTATCCAGCAGGAGCAAGCAACTGGCGAAGATCTTCGATCCTGAAATAGCTGTCGATTTTACCACTACAAGCATGATCCTCAAACATCGCATACATCAACGGCGTTGCCCCACTCTCCTTGATCACATCCGTTAAGACACAATTGTCTTTTGGAACAAGTTTAGCATCAAGCAGGACATAATGATAATTACCCGATTCAAAAGTACGGAAAAATGCATCTTCCGTATCCACAGATTCGACAGAATACCCTGCTTTTGTCAATATATGCTCATGAATATCCTGCACCAAGCGCGAACGACAGTACAAGAGGACATCCCCTGCCGATTTTGCCTCATCAGAGATCGTCCTCTCTTTTTCCTGATCTGAAAGCTTTGGAGTGGGTGGTTCCCATGACGCCACTTCTGAGGCGGCTTCTGTAGCAGCTTCAGGTACAGCAACCTCTTCTGGGGTCTGTTCTTGTGTGACTTCCGCTACTTTTTCCGGGCTCACTTCCTCTACTTCCTTCTCCTGGACTGTATCAGGGGTTGCATCCTCTGTTGCCTCCAAGACTTTTGCTGGGATTGTATCTTGTGTCGCTGCAACCACCTCTTCAGAAGTGGTGAGAGGTTTGGGTGTCTCGACTTTGGCTGGTTTTTCAGCTTTGGGTGTGTGCGGTGCGAGAACCTCTGGATCTTTTGGCTTCCGATTGACCAGTTTGTGGTGACAATGGGTTTGGATCACATGCTGGATCTGTTCGATCTGGATTGGTTTGGAGACATAGTCATCCAACCCTGCCCGTAAGTATTTTTCACGATCCCCCTGCAGGGCATTGGCTGTCAGGGCGACAATGGGCACATGCTCAAGCCCTTCTGACTCCTCCATCTCAAGGATAGCTTGCGTCGCCTCAACTCCTCCCATTACCGGCATCTGGATATCCATCAGGATCAGATCGTATTCATTCTCCCGACGCAGATCAAAGGCCACTTTTCCATTTTCGGCGAGGGTTACATCCAAACCAAGATTGCCCAATATCACCCGAATCAAGTTTTGGTTGATCACATTGTCTTCTGCGACAAGAATACGCAATCCTGAAAGGTCGGATCCTTGTTTGTTTGCATCCGTGATGGCGTGTGTTGATGGTTCGTCCGGTTGATCTTGGAAACGTTCCATAGCACGCAAGAGCTTAGTGTAGGTCAGCGGACGGTAGATGATCGCGATATGATCCCCACTCAGTCTATCAATCTCCTCTTTGTACGAAATGTACCCCAATATGATAAAATTGGCATCCATATCAAGAATCGACTGGATATTTCGACGGATCCTGGCCACGGAATAATCGAGGAATATCACATCGTATTCACGTGCAGCCTCCGAGGTCAGCTTCGTCACCTGCGTAACATTAGGAGAGAGCTCATCCAAATAGCGCCTGATCCATGGATCGCAACCGGTACTACTGCTATGCGAAGGACAGTAGTACGCGATACGTTGATTGGCATAAGGCTGTCTCTGATGATCTTCGCCTGTCTTCTCCAATTCAAGCGTAAAGAAAAACTCTGACCCAACACCGGGCTCACTGTCGACATCGAGGTTTCCACCCATGTGCTTGATCAAGTCACTCGTGATGGCCAATCCAAGACCGGTGCCCCCAAATTCACGTGTAGTGGAGCTGTCCGCCTGAGAGAAGGCTTCAAAAATCTTCTCTCTCTGCTCAGCAGTGATCCCGATCCCTGTATCCTGCACACTGAAGCGTACTGTGGCAGTATTTTTACTCTCTTTGATCTGCTCGATAACGACCTGTATCTTACCGCCAGGCTCAGTAAACTTCATCGCATTTCCAATCAGGTTGGTCAATACCTGACGCAGGCGGGTGGGATCTCCGACAAGCATATTGAGTCGGGGGTCAACAAAGGCACAATATTGTATTTTCTTGTCTGAGGCGGCCGCTTCGTGGGGTTCAACTGCATCATTAAACACTTCTATAGGATCGAAGGGGATCGCTTCAAGCTCAACTTTTTGGGCACGGATTTTTGAGAGATCCAAGATGCTGTTGACGATCGCCAAAAGGCTGTCGGAACTCCCCTTGATGATCTCGATGAATCCCCGCTGCTCCTCGGTCAAATCCGAAGCCTCGAGCAACTGGGTAAACCCAAGGATACCATTGAGAGGTGTGCGGATCTCATGGGACATATTTGCCAGAAAAAGGTCTTTGGCTTTTTCAGCCTCGATCGCCTGCTCACGTGCTTCGCGTGCTTCGAGTGTCGTATCGTGCAGGAAGCGGTAGATCGAGAGCATGTCTCCTTTTTTGATGATCTCATCCAGCTTGGCTTTGCGGGCATCATCCAGATCACTCACCATCTCTTTGAGGGTCTCTTCCAGTGCATGCCGTTCCATCGATGCC
>JALVWV010000022.1 GCA_027023145.1 Campylobacteraceae bacterium
CGGCTCGGGGAAATCCACACTCTTCAAGATGATCCTCGGCGAAGAACCTCACGACAGCGGTTCGATCTCTATTCCCAAAAACTACCGTATCGGTGCGCTCAAACAGCATTTGGTCTTTACCGAGCCTACCGTGCGCGAAGAGTGCTCTCTGGTGCTGCCCGAGGATGAGCAGTGGAACTTCTACAAGATAGAGAAGCTGCTCTTCGGGCTGGGGTTTTCTGAGGCCGATTTGGATAAAGATCCGTTGAGCTTCTCCGGTGGATTTCAGATACGGATCAATCTCGTCAAGCTTCTCGCCACCGAGCCCAATATGCTCCTGCTCGATGAGCCAACCAACTACCTCGACCTCCCCTCTCTGCGCTGGCTCAAACGCTTCATACGCGAGTTTGACGGTGAAGTGATCCTCATCACACACGACAGAGACTTCATGGATGCCGTTACGACACACACCATGGGGGTACAGCGCAAAGGGTTGCGGCTTATCGTGGGAGACAGCCACAAATACTATGCCACACTCGAGATGGAGGATGAGACCTACGAAAAGACCAAAGCAAACCAGGACAAAAAACGTAAGGAGCTAGAGGAGTTTGTCGCCCGCAACAAGGCTAGAGCCTCCACCGCAGCGCTGGCACAGTCCAAACAGAAAGAGCTGGACAAGATGGGAGAAATGGAGGATCTGAGTACCGATGCGAATCTCTCCTTTGACTTCACCTACAAGGAAACACCTGCCAAGGTACTTTTTCGTGCGAATGAGTTAGGATTTGGGTACAACCCCGAGGAGCCTCTGTTTCAGAACATCACCTTCGCGATGGAAAAAGGGAAACGCGTTGCAATTATCGGTAAGAACGGTAAGGGAAAATCCACTTTGCTCAACTACATTGCCGGAGAGCTTGGCGAGCAGCAGGGGAGCTTGGAGTTTCACCCCTCGACGCAGTTTGCACACTTCGGACAGACCAACATCGAACGGCTCAATACCAAAGTGACCATCGTGGAAGAGATCGCTTCTGTCTCCAAGGATGTGGGCATACCACAGGCGCGTAACATCGCAGGGCGTATGATGTTTAGCGGAGAGCTTGGGGATAAGAAGATCGAGGTGCTCTCCGGTGGCGAGCGCAGCCGTGTGATGCTGGGAAAAATCATCGCCACCCCTGCCAATCTACTTTTCCTCGATGAGCCGACTAACCACCTCGATATGCAGTCTATCGATGCACTGGCAGATGCTATCGATGCCTTTGAGGGCTCACTCATCATGGTCACACACTCCGAGATGCTCCTGCACCGTCTAGCAGATGCGTTGATCATTTTCCACAAAGGTGGGGCTGAGTACTTTGATGGTACCTATGCGGACTTTTTGGAGAAAATCGGCTGGGAAGAAGAGGAAAATGTAAAGCCCAAGAAGAAAAAGCCTAAACTCGACTACAAAAAGCGCAAACAACTTCGCAAAGCTCTGACTAAAGAGCGCAATGAAGCACGCAAGCCCTACACTAAAGAGATCAAAGAGTGTGAAGAGAAGATCGAGAAACTGGAAGTCCAAATGGCTGAGAAAAATAAGATTTTGACTGAAGCTTCTGAGAGGGGAGATAACGATGCCATCATGGAGTACTCCAAAGAAGTGGGGCTTGTCCAGCAGGAGATCGATGCGTGGTTTGAGAAACTGGAGATTGCAACGGAAGCGGATGAGGAGATCGTGGCTGAGTATGATTTGAAGTTGGAGGAGATTGATGCGTAGTGTACTTATGTTATAATACTGTATCGCAAAAGACATGCCCTGTAGTCACACCCAAAAGGTATCCAATGGAAAAGAGAAAACCTACACTCAAAAAAGTATCGCTTCATGATGCCAATCATCATAGCTTTATCTTTGGACTGACAGGGGATGCACTGCTGAAGATGATGACATCTATGACGGCACAACACTATTTTGAAATACATGGTACCTATCCACCACGACTGGATAAGACAAAAATAACCGTGAGGCGTATGAACGCGTAGGTATGGACTATTTTAACGACTACAAGGATATGTTGCAATTGTTTAATAAATACAAAGTGAGATATCTTGTGGTCGGTGCTTATGCAATGGGAAACTATGGCTACAGCAGGCATACGCTGGATATAGATCTGTGGATTGAAAAATCTGTTGAGAACGCACAAAATATCCAGAAAGCGTTTGAGGACTTTCCTGTTCCTTATGAAGTCACGGTAGAAGATTTGAATACCGAAAACCTTGTGTTGCAGATTGGTATAGACCCTATGAGGATTGATATATTGACAGATATTGATGGGGTTGATTTCGAAGAAGCATGGAATAACAGGACAAACAACAGCTTGTTCGGCGAAGAGATTCACTTCATCAGCATCCATGATCTCATCAAGAACAAAAGTGCCACTAGCAGAACCAAAGACAAATACGATGTGCTGGAATTGAAAAAGATTCTTACCGCGTCAACACGATAAAATTATCCCCATGAAAAACTTCCTCCTTGCCATGACCATTGTCCCTATCAGCCTCACAGCTTCTCCAGTCGTTTCCGGCATTTATACTCTCCAGGAGAATAATACCAGCACCTATATTACCCCAGCCGGAAGCAAACTTGATACGCAGGCAATCGCCACGACTCATCGGGCGATACGGCGGGTGTATGATCGGGAGTATGGGTATCGGCTGGATGCGCCGCTTCGGGTGTCGTTGGCCTCAACGTGCAATCAGGTGGCCAATGCCTTCTCTACACAGCTGCCGTTTAATGAGCAGGTGTTGTATGAGGCAGGGGTGTTGCATGAGGATGTGTTTGGGGTGACGTCGTGGTTGCGGGGCTTGTTGCTCCATGAGACGGCGCACAATTATCAGCTCAATCCCAAGATGAATGGCTGGTCGCGTCTGGCCCATGCGATCGGGGGGAATGCGCCGGTGATCGCACCGTTTTTTGTGCCGATGTTTCCGATCCCCAACATTACCGAGAGCAGCTTCATTAAGGAAGGCAACGCCGTCCTCAACGAGTCGCGCTTCGGTAATGGTGGGCGGTTGTGGTCGGGGCGGGCGTTGGCGGAGACGGTGACGCAGGCCAGAACGGGGCATGTGACGCCGGAGGCGATGTATAACAGTACGCTGCAGTTTCCGTATGGAGAGAAATTTTACCTCGTCGGGGGACACTTTCAGAAGTTTCTGGCGCAGCGGTACGGGATGAAGCGGGTCAATGGGTATTTCAAAGAGTATGCCAAACAACCGTTTCCGTTTTTTGGCAATACGGTTTTCAAACGGCAGTTTGGCAAGGACTTCGTGACACTGATGAGAGAGTTTCGCCAGTCGATACTGCGGGAGCATCGGGGGTTTCATCCGACGCAGGGGAAAGTATTGGCTCACTCTAAACTGCGGGTGCCGCTTTCGCGTGAGGGGGACAAGGTGCTCGCTCTCGTCGGAGATCAACGCTCGGCACCGAAGGTGGTGCGGTTTGGTCGGAATGGCAAAATGCAGGCAAAAAGGGGAGCATGGCACAATGGCAGCATTGTTAGCCTAAACGGCAAATATTATACGTCTGCATCCGCCAAAGTATCCCCACAGGCGATCCGGGCAGGGTTGTTTGACCGGGATGGGTATCTGCTTCCCGGTACGGCAGGCAAAGCGATACAAGGGCGGCTACGAGATGGACGCTGGGTGTATTTTGACATTGCCTCATCGTGGGATCAGCCTCATCTGTATGTCGGTGAACACTATTACGGTCTTGCCCATTCGTCGGTGCTGGTACGGGGAGACAATCTCTACTATTTCCGCCAGCGGGGGGATCGGCGGACGTTGTATCGCAACCGTACACCGATAGCCCATTACCGGGGGCATGATGGGCATCCGGTGGATGTGGATCGGCATGGGCGGGTCTATTTCGTCGCGCCAAGCTCTCATGGATCGACAGTGTACCGGACTTCGGGGTATGGAATCGAGCGGGTGGTATCGGGGGATGACGTGACCGATCTGAAGCTCATGGATGGGAAGCGAGCACTGGTGCAGACGATTAGGGCGGACGGGTATGCGGTACGTTCGGTGTATTTGCATCCGTATCCGGCACGTGTAGCTTCCCTCGATCCAGGATTGAAGCAAGTGACATTAGGAAAGGGTAATGGTTCCCAGTCGCTACTTAGTGTAAAAAAGGATTATTCCCCGATTGCTCAACTGCAATACAGCAGTCTCACCAGTTTCTCGACATATGATTCTACCAAAGGGTACGGACTCACGCTCGAAGCGGATTTCACCGATCCTCTGTGGCGCAATACTCTCTCATTTGCTCTGGATTATCAAAAAGCCCGTACTCTGCTGCAAGCCAGCTATACTAATACAGCCTCTCCGATCCATTTCGGCGGAAGTGTGACACGGGTGATGCACCAAAGGAGCGCAGAGGGTGGCGCCTATCGAGACTGGGGCTACAGTGCGTATCTGCGTTGGTCGTTTCTGGCGACGGGCTACTGGCGGGGATCGGCGAAGCTGGCGTATGAGCGTTCGTACCGCCAAGCCGACCGGACGCCGGTGAGTCTCTCGGTTGATGTGCGGAAGCGACTCCAGTTTGGCTTCAGCAAATACCCCAATGAATTACTCGGACTCTCAGCGTTTGTCTCTTATGATCGGGGAGCGGTGTACGCCGGAATGGATGGGGAGTGGATGCGCGATCTGCCCTCAGAGATGTATGTCGGAGTGCGTGGGGCGTATCGGGTCAGCTCCCGGGTGGATACGACGAAACAGCTGGGGATCAAAGTGGGCGCAACCACACCCACCTCGGCCGATCAGGGTGTATTGAACATCCAGACC
>JALVWV010000023.1 GCA_027023145.1 Campylobacteraceae bacterium
AGAATCTCCCCCTCGATTCTGGAGGATAGCACAATTTCGTCCGTGGAAGCATCGATGGCAACGTCACGGATATTTTTTTGATCAAGAATATGGATGGCATACTCCAGTTTGCCAGTATTGCGGGAGGCCAGGGATATGCTGTCTGCGATCGATTCATACCGGTAGTCAAACTCCGGATACGCCTCGTGCTGCCATACCCATTTTTTCGCCTTGTGCATACTTCTGCCCTTTATTTGAACCGATTAGATTCACTAATCCTATCATATTGTGAGCCGATTGTCAAATGATCATACGCGGAATCGACGGTGAGAGCATCGTCGTCATCTCATAACTGATCGTCCCGAAATGGTGTGCTGCTGCCTGTGCGTTATCCATGATGCAGACGCTCTCCCGATCCCCTGCGAGGGAAATGAAATCCATCGATACCCGGCCGAGGATCGGCAGCCCCTCCGCCGTGACATACGCTCGGGCGGCATCCCCCCGTCGCCAGCCGTCCCCATACCCCAGATCGTACGTCGAGACCGTTACTGGTTCTGAAACAGTATAGTCTCCGCCATACCCGATCCGGGCTCCAGCATCAAGCCTGCGGGTCGAGGTACGCCGGGCATGAAGCGAAAGCACCGGCCGCAGCAGTACCGGATCGTACCCATCGGGCAGCTCATTGTATCCGTAGATCGCGATCCCTACTCGTGCGATATCTTCGTCGAAGCGTTTTGAGCGCAGCAATGCTGCGGAGTTGTGGCTGTGGAAGCGGACATTTTTGAAACCGGATGAGCGCACGGTCTGTTTGACCGATTCGAAATTTTTCTTTTGCCAGTACCACTCACTGCTGAGCACATCGGCACTGCGGTAATGGGTCATCACCCCTACAAGACCAAGCCCCCGATCCCGGATGATTGCCAGTGCCTCCTCGAGCTCCCCCATCGCAATCCCGTTGCGGTGCATCCCCGTATCAATCTTGAGCTCAATGCGTGCCGCTGGATCCAGCGTCGCCAGTTGGCGCAGGTCGGTTACGGCAAATGAAAAAGTCTCATCGGGAAACGGTGTGCCATTCAGAATCAAAATACGGTCAAAATACGGACGGATCGTCTCCGCCTCCTCAACTGAGATCACCACCGCTTGCGTAATACCGTACTCGGCTGCCAACCCGGCCATGATCGTCAGACCGTGTCCGTAGGCATTGTCCTTGAGGACGACGGCGAGGCGCTCTTTTGAGCCCGCTTTCAGAGCCAATTGGTTAAGATTGTGTTCAAAGTTGTTTTTGTGAATGTGTATATAAGCCATACGCAATTATAGTACAACGATATAAAAACAGAGAAGGGCTCCATGCAAAACCGTTTTTCATTTTTCATTTTTCATTTTTCACTCTGTAGGGCAGAGCGATGAAACGCCTTCTGGCCGAATGGGAATCCCACAACGTTATCCTGATGGCCTTCCCCCACGAAGCGACCGACTGGGCACAATACGACGACTGGGAAGCAGTCACCGCACCGTTTGTCCGAATCGCTCAAGCCGTGGCTTACTATCAAATGGTCTACATGCTCTGCCGGGATGCCGAAGCGATCAAACCTCTTTTTTGCAGTACGACCAACATTATCTTCATCGAAGCGGAGTATGACGACACATGGACGCGGGATTACGGAGCGTTGAGTATCGAAGAGGATAGTAGAAAAAAACTGGTTGACTTTACGTTTGACGGATGGGGCGGGAAATTTGAAGCATCAAAAGACAATGCTGTCAATCGCTGGCTCTCCAGCAAAGGATTTTACGGGGGTGCCCATCTCGAGACGGTCGACACTGTCCTCGAAGGGGGTGCAATCGACACTGACGGCGAAGGGACGATTCTCACAACGCGTCAATGCCTTTGTCACCCTAGCCGTAATGGGGGTGTTGACACAGGTGAGGTAGAAACCATGCTCTCAGATACGCTTGGAGCCACGCGGTTACTGTGGCTTGAGCACGGTTATCTCGCTGGGGATGACACCGATGGGCATGTTGATATGCTGGCACGGTTTGTCAACCCGACAACCATCGCCCATGTCACCTGTGACAACCCCGAAGATGAACACTACGAAGCCCTCAAAAAGATGGAAAAGCAGCTGAGGAGTTTCCGAACCAAATCGGGGAACCCCTACACCCTCATCCCTTTACCACTCCCTGAACCTAAATACAATAAAGAGGGAGAGCGCCTCCCGGCAACGTATGCCAATTTTCTCATCAGCAACGGTGCAGTGGTCTACCCAACATATAGCGATCCAAACGATAAAAAAGTGGGGGAGATTTTGCGCGAAGTTTTTCCGGATCGGGAAGTAATCCCAATCAATTGCTTGAGTTTGATCCAGCAAGGGGGGAGCTTGCACTGTTCGACAATGCAGGTGGCGTATTAGTCGCTGCCAAAATCCTGCGTCCAATAGATTTTATACGTCCCATTACTATCGGGTTCTGCGCGAGATTCATACATGCCAAACTGGGTCAAATGTGGATGCATAATGTTGGAACAATGCCCATGCGTACTAGCCATCCACCCCTCCATAACTCTCAGCCAGTAGTCAGAGGGCATTTCATGATTACCTTCTGATATGGCGATATTTTCAGCTTTCAACGATCCGGCAAATCCATTATGTTCAATTCGCTCATCAAAGTGACTGCCTCGGTCAAGACCCAATTCCTGTGCGGTCAGATCATTGACTGTTCCTGAGCCATCATGGTCGTACCAGTTGCTTTTTTTCATATCTTCGCTGTGTTCTTTTGCTGAAGCTTCCAAATGATTATTCCAAGCCATATCCAAACTGGCAGGACCAGAAATAGCCGCTTCATCATTGCAAGTGATATGGAGTGATCGCAAATAGTTTATGACTGCCAGATAGTTTTGATACACATCGTCTGTACCATTCTTGCTTGCATCATAGCCCGCAATATTACCATCAGAAATTGCTTGCGTAAGATTGATATCGATCTGCGAAGCATTTGTGTCATCATTGATACGCTTATTGGTAACATCCTGATTCACACCATTACACCCGAGAACCATCACACTTAGCACTACCGCAAACACACTGTTTTTATACATAAAAAATCTCCTGAAAATATTTTTTTATGATTACCGTCCCCCAAACTCTTGAGACCAATAGAAGCCATAATCACTTCCCTCTTTTTCGACTCGCACCATCCCCACTTCGGTAAAAGCAGGATCCATCAAATTGGCACAGTGATGGTCACTCTCCAACCAAGCATCCACAACCTCCTGAGCAGTCGCATAGCCTGCGGCGATGTTTTCGCCGGCTTTACGATAGTGGGTGTAGCCGTTGCTCTGAACTCTCTCGCTAAATTTACTGCCGCGCCCGAGTGCTTGTTTTTGTGCTGTTATATCGGTGATGGTTCCTGAGCCAATATGGGAGAAGGTGTTGCTCTTGGCCATATCATTGCTGTGTTCATAGGCGGCATTATCCAAGCGAACATTCCACGTCAAAGCTGGAGCAGGATCAAAAACACCCATAGTCCCACAATCTTGCTCCTCTGATCGAGCGGCATTCAAAAGATCCAAATACTCTTTTTGTTGAGCTTCCGATACTTGGGAGGTTGGCTGTGTAACAGTAGGGGTTTTTGTATCCGGTATCCGAGGATCCGATCGGTTGGAATTGGGAGTTGGTGTTTTGGGATTCTCAACGACCGAATTGTCGTCCATGTTGCATCCTGTCATCAAGAAAACTGCAACGACAGCGGAGGGGATTATGGTATTTTTTAGATACATGAATATTTTCACGATTCCTCTCCTTCGCGCAGCGATAAAGACCCATATTATACACAAAAAAGTCAAAGAAAAGTCAATTTTTTTCAGAGTTTGGCTACACTTACAAGATGAAAACAGCATTACTTCAACAAACATACCACTTCAACCCAGAAAAAATAATACGAGAAACGACCAATAAAATCGGTATTGCCTCTAAAAACGGAGCCGATCTTGTCATCCTCCAAGAACTCCATCAACATGAATATTTTTGTCAAAGCGAGGAAACAAAATATTTTGACTATGCACAAACTTTTGACAAAGATGTCGCTTACTGGAGCTCTGTCGCCCGAGAAAATGGCGTTGTGCTGGTCACCTCCCTGTTTGAAGCCCGGGCTCCGGGACTCTACCATAATACGGCGATGGTCTTCGATCGTGATGGCTCGGTCGCTGGCAAATACCGCAAAATGCACATCCCTGACGATCCGGGATTTTACGAAAAGTTTTATTTCACTCCCGGAGATATCGGATTCGAACCTATCGATACCTCAGTGGGACGTCTTGGAGTCATGGTCTGCTGGGATCAATGGTACCCCGAAGCGGCGCGTATCATGGCTCTCAAAGGGGCAGAAATGCTTATCTATCCCACTGCAATCGGATGGTTTGATAGCGATACCGACGAAGAGAAGCAGCGCCAACGGGAGAGTTGGATCACCATCCAACGCAGCCATGCCATTGCCAACGGTATCCCAGTGCTCAGCTGCAATCGCGTAGGATTTGAGCCCGATCCAAGTGGCGTATTGGAGGGGATCCATTTCTGGGGGAGCAGTTTTGTCTGCGGAGCGCAGGGGGAGATGCTGGCTCAAGCTGATACCGAGAGTGAAACCATCCTCTATGCCGATATTGATCCGAAACGCACCCGGGAAGTGCGGGATATTTGGCCGTTTTTTCGGGATCGGCGTATCGAAGCGTACGACTGCATCGGGCATCGCTTTTGTGACTCGTAAACATTCAATCAACAAAATTCCTAATTTATACTTC
>JALVWV010000024.1 GCA_027023145.1 Campylobacteraceae bacterium
TGAAGTCTTTGATCTTCGGCAGGGAAATCTCTTTGAGCAGTTTGGTTGTATTGAGGTCATAGACCTGAAGCTTGCCGTGACTCGTCCCGACGTACAGCAGAGGCGCGTGGACGACCATGTCTTTGGCGTTGCCGTCGATTTGAATCGATTGCGACGGTGCGATTGTCGGTGTCGCATACGCCACACTCAAGAGGGAGAAGAGAATTGTAAATATTTTTTTCATCAAAACACCTTTTGTTATCATCGTGCCTGAAAAGATCCCGGCAACTTACCCAAGGGCAGCCTCAGCTTCATCGAGGATTGCCAATGCAATCTGTGTATCATCCAACGTGCTGACCACGCCCCACAAATCCCCTTCAGAATCAAAACAATCGCTGAAATCCTCCCGTGCCATCATTTTCTCGGGAAGAGTTGAGAGGGTATCCCCCATTGCCTGCACCACCGGTTCGGCAATGTAAACCATATGGGAATAAATGGCTGGATCATACAGTTCATCGGTCAACTCATCATCGTTGATGTCTTCGTCATTCTCATCGACGACAATCAAGTTATGCAGCATTACATCTTGATCCTCCAATCGCTCGAACAATTTTGGATAGCGTTCCTGAAGCTCTTCAGATGTCATACAGATTCCTTGTTTAAAATATGGAAGGGGATTATGGCACAAAACGGTAAATGAATCATTGCCACGGCAGCACCCGGTAGTCGATTGCCTGCGTCGGACAACGCCCAAGACAGAAGCCACAGCCGTTGCACCGCTCTTCATCGATGACGGGGTTGAACATGCCGTTGAACAGGATCGCATCCTCCATGCAAGGCTCTTTGCACGAAAAACAGATCACATGATGGTGCGCGATGCACGCTTCGGTATCGATCCGGAACATGGCATTGATCCACTCGCGTCCGCCACTCCGCTCGATGCTCAGCACATCGGCTTCACACGCCTCGGCACACGCTTCGCACCATGTACAGCCGTTTTTAGAAAAGTCCAGTGTCGGGATGCCCGTTTCATCGAGAACGATGATCTGTTCTTCACAGGAAGTGACACATGCATGCGATTCACACGTCACACACTCACTCTGAAAAAGAGATTCATCCTGCCCATAAGGGGGACGAAGCGACAGCAGGGATGCTGGGGATGCTTCGGTCTCCTGAATCGCCCCGAGGGGCTGGGCAAGCGAGCGAAAAAATTCGCGTCGCGATGCCACTTACTCAACCCCTTCGTTCATCACGTCGATGAGGTTCGATTTGGCTTTGAGGGCACCATCTTTGCCAAAGTCCGGCTGGAAGGTATTACCCACAACGGTATCGATATTGGCTTGTGGTGCGTGGCACTGTGAGCAGTTGAAGCGTCCCTGATAGAGTGTTTTCATCTTTTTAGCTTTGGCCAATTTGATATCGCTTGAGTTGCCGATATCACCATCGGGAGCGACTACTTTGCCTTCTTTAATCACTTTGCCGTCTTTCATGACCGTTTCAGGTCGGAAATTGGTGAAGTGAGAAGGAGGAATCGGTGTAGCCTTGACGCTGGGAGCAACATCAGGCATATGGCATCCCAAGCATGCATTGTTACCTTTGGTAATGGGCAGCATACCATCGACATTGTGGGGAATCATTGGGGGCGCATTGACAAAAGCACGCTCATAGCGTACGCCTGATCCGGGTGCGGGAGCATCAAACTTGGCCTGTACCCCTACGGTGTCATCCGCCTCTTTATAGAGATCGGTCTTGCGTAATCCCAACTCTGCCTCGGTCACCACTTTTTTGGCTCCAAGATCCTCTTTAGCTACCCGCTCAGCGTTTTGTACTGAAGCGTCGATATTGACCACTTTGTTACCGGCAGCGGCAGTGAGTGTGATCAATCCCAATGCTGCCATCGCCATCAAACTGTGTTTTAGCATTTCTACTCCTTGTTTATTTTGTGTTTCCAAGTGCCAGGATATCAAATCCCAGCGCGTCGTCGTCGCATACGTCGATGCAGCGTCCGCAATTGGTGCACTCCGGTTGCACGACCCGCTCGCTGCGCTTGCCGATCATGTTGAGCACTTGCACCTCCGGGCAGACATCCTTGCATTTCATGCAGAGGGTGCAATTGTCGCTGTTGTGCTTGACACTCAGCAGGGCATATTTGCCCAGCAGGGAGTGGACACCACCCAGCGGACACAAATGTCCGCACCATCCGTTTTTCAATACAAACAGATCCAGAAGGAAGATCGCCACGAGCAATCCTGCCCCTGCACCAAAACCGAAGATGACACCCCGGTTGAAGATGGTGATGGGCGAGACGATCTCAAAGGCAGCAAACCCGGCCACAGCCGAGACCACCAGTGCGATCGCGATCATGTAATACCGCGCGTTGCGCGTCACCCAGACTTTGCGCTCGATCTTGTCGATAAGCAGCTTGCGTCGCACCCAAGCGGCGGCATCGGTGACCATGTTGACCGGGCATACCCAGCTGCAAAACGCCCGACCGCCAATGATGCCGTAAAACAGAGCGACGATGATCGCCCCGACGATGACATCGAGTCCCAAAGAGGCTCCGGCAGCGAGCATCTGCAGCACGGCAAACGGATCGCTCAGCGGGATGGTTCCGAGCACCGAAGAGCTCGAGATCGTCCCGGAGAGCATTTTCCATCCGTAAGCGTGAGCACCGAAATAGAGTACAAGCAGACCGATCTGTGTGATCCGGCGGAGGATGAGGTATTTTATGTTACTCATAGCTCACTCCGTCGTTGAGATAGTCGGCCGCCTTTTTCTCACTCCGCTTATCGTGCGTCGTGATATCCTCCATCTTACGCTCACCGACCCGCTGCTGATCTTTTTTGTCCCACCCTTTGACGTAGTGGGAACCGGGTCGCCCCAGTGCCACTTCACGCGGGAGGACAAAGATCGCCGCTTTTTCGGTCGGGCAGGCCTTTTCGCACAGACCGCAGCCGGTGCAGACATCCTTATTGACCACCGGCTCAAGGAAAGCATGTTTGCCAGTCCTCGGGTTGCGGTTGTACTGCAGCTTGATCGCTTCGTCCATCAGAGGACAGGCGCGATAGCACAGGTCGCACTGGAGCCCCCAGAACGCGATGCAAGAGTTGGTGTCGACGACCGCCAATCCCATATCCATCTTCCGGAAGTCCAGTTCACCCTCGTCGTTGGTCACCGACGCTTCATCCAACGCACCCGTCGGGCATGCTGGCACACACGGGATGTCATCGCACATGTAGCACGGAACATCGCGGGCGACGAAGTACGGTGTACCGACGGTCACACCATCGGTGTCAGCCCTAGCCATCTTGAGTGTCTCGGGACGGGGCTTGCCAGTCTCTTTATCGATATTGCTGTCGCGGTTGCGACATGCTTCGGCACAAAGACCGCACTTGATGCACGTACGCAAAAAGTCAGCTTCGGGGAGTGCCGCAGGGGGACGCAGTGTCAGCACGCTTGAGCGTGCTTTGTCCGCGTATCCCGCCCACAGCAGTCCGCCGAGCAGACCTAGGCCTGCATGGTGCGCCGCATCGGTAAAAAACCGTCGTCGCGCCGTGATCTCAGGCTTGTTTTTGGTGCTCATTGCCTCTTCCTTCTTTTGTCACTTATGCTTTGGTGATCTTCACCGCACACTTTTTGTAGTCGGTCTGTTTGGACATCGGGCAGGTCGCATCGAGCGTGACCTTGTTGATGAAGACTTTCTCATCAAACCAGGGGACGAAGACCAGACCTTGTGACGGACGGTTACGTCCATGGGTTTCGACGCGAGCTTTGACTTTGCCACGGCGGGATTCGACCCAGACGAGGTCACCACGCTTGACCCCTTTGGCTTTGGCATCTTTGGGGTGCATGTAGCAGAGAGCCTCCGGTACCGCACGGAAGAGCTCAGGGACACGCATGGTCATCGTACCACTGTGCCAGTGCTCGAGGACACGGCCGGTACAGAGCCAGGTGTCGTAGTTCTCATCCGGCTTCTCTGGGGGATCCATGTACGGACGGGCATAGATCTTCGCTTTGTTAGGCAGCGGTTTTTTCTTCTTGTCTTTGACCCCTTTGAGGTCACCCTGCATCAGCGCTTTGGCCAACGGACCGTAGAAGGCGAAGTCTCCACCAGGATTGGCTTTGGCTGCGTACGGATCGTACTTACAGTTGAAGCGCCACTGGGTCTCTTTGCCGTTGACAACTGGCCACTTGAGCCCCCGTACTTTATGATAGGTGACAAAGTCCGCTAGGTCGTGTCCATGTCCGCGTCCGAAGTCCGCGTACTCTTCGAAGAGATACTGATGGATCATGAAGCCGTACCCCTTGAAGACTTCTCCGTCACTGCCTTTGACATTACGGGAGTCACCGAGGCACTCAGAGTTGTCATATCCTTTTTGAGGGAAGCTGTTGAGATCAATTTTGTACGCTTTGGCACGCTCATTGGCGAAGAGAATTTCAAACATAGTCGTATCTTCGCTGTAGCCCATTTTTTTGGCCGCTTCGATGACACTCGGGAGTGGTTTTTTGCGTGGGCCACTCGGAGCATACTCACCCCAGACATCTTTGACAGTAAAGCGCTTGGAGAGTTCAACCCATTGCCAAGTATCCGACATGGAGTCTCCCACAGGAAGTACCTGCTGGCGCCAGTGCTGTGTACGACGCTCGGCATTCCCGTATGCACCCCACTTCTCATAGATCATCGCTGAGGGTAGCACGAGGTCGGAGACCTTGGCGGAGATACCAGGATATCCGTCAGAGGTGACGATGAAGTTGTCCATCTCTCGTGCCGCTTTGATCCAGTGGTTGG
>JALVWV010000025.1 GCA_027023145.1 Campylobacteraceae bacterium
GCTTGAGCTCATTGCCACTATTTTTTCGGGTGGGGGTACTCTCGATATCGACATCAAGTACACCGTTGAAGACCGACATTTGCTTACTCATAGTGTTGAGCGCATTGGCGAAAGCTTCGACCGGGGCGATTTGACCGTCGGTTTCGATATCAAAGACAATCTTTTCGTAGTCAGGATTGTCCTCGACCAAGACGTTCTCGATAGCGTAGTTGGCCTTGCGTACCGGAGTAAAGAAAGCATCGAGTGCAATGCTCCCCTCCTCAACCGTATCGGCGAGGTCTTCGCTCGGAACGTATCCGATCCCTTTGGCGATCTCGATGGTGAAGTTCAATTCTGCATCTTCGTTCAAGGTAGCCAGCACCACATCATTGTTGATGACGTCTACCTTATCGTTGATCAAGTCAGCTGCCGTGACCTCTTTGGGGCCTTTGAAGGCGTAGCTGACGCTGACACGATCAAGGTCATTTTTGATCTGGAAGCGGATGCTTTTGAGGTTGATGATGAACATGGCCACATCTTCGTGCATACCTCGAATCGAATCAAACTCGTGTGCTGCCCCTTCGATGATCAGTGAAATGGGCGCGAAACCAATCGAGCTACCGAGGATCAAGCGTCGCAAAGGGTGCGCCAATGTCACCGCGTAACCGTTTTCGAAAGGATAGGCAATGATCTGCGCATTGTTCTCACTGATCTCTTTGACTTCGACTTCGGTTGGCAGGAAAGGTGCAACTTTAATTTTTTTCATGGGCTAGCCTTTTGGATTACTTGGAGTACAACTCGACGATCAAGCGCTCTTCTACCGGGATCGATACCTCTTCTCTCTCTGGGATACGGGTAAAGAGTCCAAACAGTTTCTCTTTGTCCACATCTACCCACTCGACCATACCGGTCTGGTTGGTCAATTCAATGGCGCGAAGGATTTGGGGATTGGCCTTACTCTTCTCGCGGATCTCAATTTTCTGACCGGGCTTGACGCGGTAAGAAGGGATGTCCACACGCTTGCCGTCGACGAGGACGTGACCGTGGTTGACAAATTGACGGGCAGCCGCACGTGTGGTCGCAAATCCCATGCGATAGACGACGTTGTCTAGGCGCTGCTCAAGCAGAGTGATCAGGAGTGATCCCGTATTCCCTTCGCGGCGGTTGGCTTCGGCAAAGAGTGCGCGGAATTGCTTCTCGCTCACGCCGTACATGAATTTTGCTTTTTGCTTCTCGCGCAGCTGGAGACCGTATTCGCTGATCTTCGCGCGTCGCTGTCCGTGCTGACCCGGTGCATAGGGGCGCTTCTCGAGGGCACTTTTACCCGCCAGACGTCGCTCACCTTTGAGTCCGAGATCGACACCAAGTCGTCTCTCAAGTTTTTCAACTGGACCTCTGTATCTTGCCATAGTATTACCTTTTTTCTGTTTCTCTGTTCAAAAGCATTGCCGTGCAATGCAAACGATACGTTGTTGCCTGAAAATATCTGCGTTAAGACGCTAAATTTTAGACGCGACGCTTTTTCGGCGGGCGGCATCCATTGTGGGGAAGAGGCGTGATGTCTTTGAACCACGTCACGCGAATCCCTTCGACGGCACCGATCGATTTGACGGCCGTGTCACGACCCGATCCGGGTCCTTGAACCTTAATCCCGACCTCTTTGATGCCGTGTTCCATTGCTTTGGCCATGGCGTCATCCACCGCTTGCTGTGCAGCATAAGGAGTTGATTTTTTGCTCCCTTTGAAGCCGAGGGCTCCGGCACTGCTCCAGGCGAGGACGTTCCCCATCTCATCGGTGACGGTGATCACGGTATTGTTAAAAGTCGCTGCGACGTAAACAACACCTTTTGCGATATTCTTTTTTGCTTTTTTCTTTGCCATTCTCTGCTACTCCTGCTTACGCTGCGCCGACAGTTTTACGCTTGCCCTTACGGGTACGTGCGTTGGTCTTGGTTTTCTGCCCACGAACGGGAAGTCCACGACGATGTCTCAGTCCACGGTAATTTCCGAGGTCCATCAGGCCTTTGATGTCCATGGCGACTTTTTTACGTAAGTCCCCTTCCACCTGATAGTTGTCCTGGATCTCTTTCCGAATGGTTGCCGCTTCAGCATCGGTGAGTTCGTGGACACGCTTGTTGTAGTCGATGCCGGTGGCATCGAGGATTTTGCGTGATGTAGTCAGACCGATTCCGAAGATATAGGTCAACGCATATTCCATACGCTTGCTCTTGGGCAAGTCAACCCCTGCAATACGAGCCATGCTTATCCTTGTCTCTGTTTGTGTTTTGGATTTTTACAAATCACGCGGACGACGCCTTTGCGCTTGATGACTTTACAATCATCGCACATTTTTTTGACCGAGGGTCTTACCTTCATAGAGGGTCTCCTGATGTTTTTTGTACGTGGTGTTTGCGTGGTTGAGAGAGCCGGTTGCCAGGCAACGATGTCCCAACCAACCCTTGGATGATCCGTACCAATCAGCCAAAGATTCTTCACGCAGTTCCCTATGCCTATCCATACGTGCGTACAGAAATAGGGGAGAGGATTATACCCAAAGGGTGATTAAGAGTTTCTGAGCGCGAGATTGGCTACAATATATGACCATAATTTTCAAGGCGTGCATGTGTCCTCCATCCTGATCCTCTTCGCTACCCTCGCCAGCGGGTACATCCTCCGCCAATCACTCCCCTCCGCACGCGGTGAAGCCCTCAGTCTGTGGCTCAACCGCTACGTCATTTATGTTGCTCTCCCCGCTCTGGTGCTGGTCTACATCCCCCGGATTGACCCTGATACCTCGGTCTGGACACCGGTGCTCAGTGCGTGGGGGCTTTTCTTCCTCTCGTCGCTGGCGGTGCTCATCGTCGGCCGTATCGTCCGCTGGCGGCGGGAGATCGTCGGGGCTCTCCTCTTCACCGTCCCCTACGGCAATACGTCGTTCCTCGGCGTACCGTTTACCCGTGCCTTCTTTGGTGAGCAGGGTCTCCCCTACACCCTCCTCTACGATCAAGTCGGCTCCTTCCTGATCCTCTCGACGATCGGGGTGATAGTGCTGGCGTTTTATACCAGTCAGAGTGTCTCCCCGATCCGCATCGTGACCCGAATCGTCACTTTCCCGGCTTTTCCTGCTCTGATCGTCGCCTTTTTCCTGATCGGCATCCACTACCCCTCCTGGCTCGCCACCCCATTGGAGGGTCTCGCCGCCAGCCTCGCCCCGGCGGCCATGCTCAGCATCGGCCTTCAGCTCAAGCTCCGCTTCGCCCCCCACGAGACCCACCCGTATCTTTTCGCCATGCTCATCAAACTCATCATCGCTCCTGCTCTGCTGCTAAGCTTCTTCCTCCTCACCGACCACCACGACCTCGCCGCCCGCGTCAGCGTCTTCGAAGCGGGCATGGCACCCATGGTCTCCTCGGCGACCATGGCGATCCTCGCCAATCTCAACCGACAGTTTGTCGCCTCAGTGCTGGGGTATGGGATCGTGATTAGTTTCGGGACGCTGCCAGTGGTGTATTGGGTGGTGGAGGCTTTTTTAAAATAATTGAATTGTGCTATAATCTGTTCATTAGGCATCAAGGAGTCCATTATGCAGCTGTCCGTCGATGTTTCACTTGACAATCTTTTGTCGTTGATCGGGGAGATGAACCTCAACCAACTCGAAAAGATTAAAGACAAAATCGTTGAAAAAAAACTTTATTTCCAGACGTTCCAAAAAGACAGTGTAGATGCTATCGTGGAAGATTTTGAAAAAGAGGGGTATTCTCCTGACTTTTTGGCTGATCTGGAAGCTGGGTTGAAAAAGAGTTCTGTGTATGCGCATTAACGAACTGCGTGATGACCTCAAAGCGTATCTTTCTGCTTATGGATTGGAAAAGAAATACGCGAAAGCCAAAAAACTTTTTGAACACGATCCGTTTTATCCTTCGCTCAATACGGAGCTACTCCAGCCAAAAGAGAGGCTCATCTATTCATTCAGGCTCGATCGGAAATATCGGGCACTTTTCATTTATCTTGAAGATGGAACCATCGAAATTATTGCGTTGACTAATCATTACAAATAGCTTGACAATTTACTGCCTCAACATTATCTTCCGTATCAACCTATAATCCCCAGAGCTATACCCATATGTGGGACTAAAGTCCCAGCCCCTTTTGGAGGCGGTCTCGTTGCTTTCTGGCATCCAAACACTAAGCGATGCGAGAAGGGGAAACGGGGAGAAAAGGTGCGCAATTGCACACCCTACGCGGCAGCATTTTGGTTATTGGTAGATAGTTGATGGTAGATTGGTTATCGATCAATACAAAAACCCAAACAACCACAGAGGAATTTTCTTTTCCTCTTCTGTGCTATCGGTATCCTGTACCACAAATGAGTTCGGGATATCTTTGATCTGGCCAAAGCCCTTGCTTCCGCCGCCGATCTCAAACGTATATCGGTCGTCGATGACAAAATCACCTTTTTTGCTACTGTTTACACGGTGACTCTCCCGTAGCTGATTGGCGAAAAAGGTTTCCCGGATGGTGCCTGTCTCGGGGGAGTCGCAGAGTGTGAATGCAAGATTGGTGTTGTTCAGGTAGAGCTTCTCGGGCTTGCTCAGGGCGCTTAGACCCTTCTTGCCGTCATGCACGAGTATCAGCAAATCCCCTCTCTGTAGATGATCAAGGTAGCTGTAGAGAGTGTTGCGGCTCACTTCGATGTTGGCAGAGACTTTTGTGATATTGAGTTCAAACGGTTTGCTGTAGCAGAGGATGCTCAGAAGCTTTTTGAGCTTGTACGCAAAACTTGATTTGATGTAGCCGAGCATCACCAGATCAACATCAATAGTCAGGTTGACCACCGAGTTGAGCAGCGTCAGATAGTCTTTGGGATTTTCGAAATAAAACGGATAATACCCCGACTGCAAATACTCAGCCCAATACTCCAGCGGGACAAACCTGTCACTCAGCGTATCGACGATCTCAACAGAGTTGCTTACGATCTCATCGAGACTGTATGCGGGAAGTTTTTTATCGAGTTTCAATTCGAGGAATTCACGGTACGATAAACCGTTCATGTGATAGAGCACCACACGGCGGCTCAGATCAGCCTGGGCATTGTAAATAGAAGTGGCACACGAGCCGGTAAAAATCACTTTCAGCTCAGGGAAAAAATCATAGATTGCCTTCAAATCCAGAGCAAAATCTTTGTATTTGTGTATCTCATCAAGGAGCAGATACTCTCCCCCGACACGACTGAACGCCTCGACCAGTTCATAGAGTTTGATGTTGATGTTGGTGGGGTAGTCATACGAGAAATAGAGCGATTTGTGCTCAGGATATTTGGCCTTGAGTGCCCGAAGATGCTGGAGCAAAAAGGTGGTCTTGCCCACTCCTCGTGAACCCACCACAGCGATCATCCTAGCCTCAAAATTGACCCGATCAAAAAAGTAGCGCCTGTACTCCGTATCAAACGACTTGAGGATCTTTTTCTCTAACTTTACTATAGCACTTAGCATTTTAGAGCCTTTTTGTTAATTACGGATTAACAATTATAGCTTTATTTTGTTAAAAGATACTTTGATCATTGGTAGATGGTAGATTGGTCTCCGTAGGGTGTTGTGCCCTCACAACACCATCAACGTTGATACGTGTGCGCATTTGATTTTGTTACCGTCACCGCCGTTTAAGATATTGGTGTTTTAAGGGTACAACACCCTACAACTATTTTGCTTAACGGGATAAGCAATATCGCTGTATTTTGCTGAACGTAATCAGCAATTTGCTATTGGTAGGTAGTTGGTGGTTGGGGCTGGGACTTCAGTCCCACGAAATACGCTGGCGCGTTTGGTTGGGCTGAAGCCCAAGCCCCGGGATGGTAGTCTTATTTGTACCGGAACGTGATCCGGCCTTTGTCGAGGCTGTAGGGGGTGAGCTCGACTTTGACTTTGTCGCCGGGGAGGATTTTGATGTAGTGCATCCGCATCTTGCCGGCGATGTGGCAGAGGATTACGTGACCGTTGTCCAACTCTACGCGGAAGGTTGCGTTGGGGAGGGCTTCGATCACTTTGCCATCGATTTCGATTACGTCGTCTTTTGCCATAAGGTTCCTTTCGTCTTTTTTCTCAGTTTATCCACAATAGCGTGGAGACATCGTGAGCCTAAGGCTCGGTCAAGATAACTGCCCGGCCATCCACCACAGCGACTTGATGCTCATAATGAGCCGTACGCAAACCATCAGCACTCTCCACCGACCAACCGTCTTCTTCTCGGACAACCGGGTCGCTCTCCTGCTGGCAAATCATCGGCTCGAGACAGAAGACCATGCCGTTTTTAATCTTAGGGCCTTGTTTGGGTGTCCCTTCGAGGTAGTTGGGGATGCTCGGCTCATCGTGTGGCAGCGTACCGATACCGTGCCCAGCAAAATCCCGTAACGGGACGTATCCACGCTCGGTGATAAAATCTTCGAGGCGTTTGGTCAACTCTTTGAAGCGCATCCCTGGCTTAATCGCCTCGATCGCCATAAAGAGTGCATCTTTGGAGCATTGAATAAGCGCTGCATCTTCCTCAGAAATCGTGCCAATCGGCATCGTAATAGCAGCATCTCCATAATAACCATCGAGTTTGCTGCCGATATCGATACCGAGGATATCCCCTTCTTGCACAACCGTATCGGTCGGTACGCCATGGATGATCACTTCGTTGAGGGATGTACACACGGCAGCAGGAAATCCATAGAGACCTTTGAAAGAGGGTTCGGCTCCAAGATCACGGAGATAGGCTTCGCCCATCGCATCGATCTCTTTGAGTGTCATACCGGGTCGGATATTTTCCTGGAGGTATCGGAGAGTCTGGCCGACGACCTGCCCCGCTTTGCGGAGCTTGTCGATCTCGGCCGGTTTTCGTAGAGCAATGGCCATCAGAGACCTACGTTGCCGAGGGTTTCGTACTGGCTCATGGTACGCTGCGCTTCGATCTTACGCATCGTATCAAGTGCCACCTGTACGATGATCAGCACCGAAGTACCTCCGAAGTAGAAGGCTGCGCCCATACTGTTGATGAAGATAAACGGCAGGGTCGAGATGAGACCGAGATAGATCGCGCCCCACACCGTCAACTTACTCGCCACGTCGTTGAGGAACTCCCGTGTATGCTCTCCGGGGCGAACGCCGGGGATGAAACCTCCCTGACGCTTGAGGTTGTCGGCAATGTCTTTGGCATTAAAAGCGATTGAAGCATAAAAGAACGCAAAGAAGATAACCAACAAGAACATTACAATATTGTACACCACGCCACCGGGAGCCAAAATATCAGCTATTTTTGTGACATAGGGGTTGGTGCTTGCTTGCAAGAGTGTCAACGGGAACATCAAAACGGCCGAAGCGAAGATCGGAGGAATAACACCCGAGAGGTTCACCCGCACCGGGATATAGTTCATCACCCGCTTGTTTTGGTTTTGCATGATCGTCTTGCGTGAGTAGCTGATGGGTACCCGCCGCTCACCAAGCTCAACATAAATGATGATCCCAATCGTCAGCAAGATGATCGCAACAATGGCGATGACGACAAGGAAACTCATCGTCCCGGCATTGACCGAAGAGATCGTGTTGCTGATCGCTGCGGGAATACCGGAAACGATACCGGCGAAGATGATCAGCGAAATACCGTTGCCGACCCCCTTCTGGGTGATTTGCTCACCGATCCACATCAAGAGCATCGTACCGGTCAGCATCGAGAAGGTCGCCAGCGCTACAAAGGTAGTCATATCGATCATCACGGCACTCTGACCATTGCTTCCGGTCATACTTTGGAGACCCATCGAGACGCCGATCGCCTGTACTACGGTAATAAAAATCGTAAAGTAACGGATGATCTGCATGTATTTCTGCATGCCGTCGCGTTCTTTTTTCATTTGACCGAGTGCGGGGAAGGTAGCGGCGAGGAGTTCCATAACGATGGAAGCGGTGATATAGGGCATGATACCCAGGGAGATGATACTGAGCCGACGCAGAGCGTTTCCGCTGAACATATTGGCCATGCCCAGCGCGTTATTGGTGTTTTGATCAAAAAAGTTTTTGATCACATCCATGTCGACTCCGGGAGTCGGGATGTACGCCAACACGCGGTAGGCAAAAAGAAACCCCAGCGTAATGAGGATCTTTTTGGTAAGCGTGTTCATGGTTATTTACCGCTTGTGGTGACGGCGTCGTCTTTGATCTTAGACGCGAGATCTTTGGCGCTGGCGCCGATCAGTTTGACCCGAGTGATGTTTTTGCCAAGCTTGTGAACCGAGCGGATCGTCTCAAGAGTGATCTCGTCGAGTTCAGCGACCGCTTTGATCTTCTCAACATTGATGACGTAAGGCTTCTCAACACGAGAGGTAAATCCGATCTTAGGCAGACGCTTGTAGAGAGGCTGCTGCCCCCCTTCAAAACCACGCTTACGGCTGTAACCGCTGCGGGATTTTTGACCGTTTTGACCACGGCCAGCTGTTTTACCGGTACCCGAACCCTGACCGCGACCGACACGTTTGCGGTTGCGAGTCGAGCCGGGAGCCGGTTGGAGATTGTGCAAACCCATTGAGTGCTCCTTAACCTTTGATGCGAGTCAGTGCCTGGATAGTGGCTCTGACCAAGTTGTTGGGGTTGTTTGACCCGATTGATTTGGCGATGACGTCTTTGATCCCGGCCAATTCGATGACGGGACGTGCCGCCCCACCCGCGATGGCACCGGTACCCTCAGATGCCGGGCGCAGGATGATGCGACTGGCATTGAACTTGTGCTCAATATCGTGGGCAATCGTGCTCCCTTTGAGGTTGATCTTGACGAGGTTTTTAAACGCATCATCGACCGCTTTTTTGATCGCATCGGGTACTTCTTTGGCTTTGCCGTATCCGTAACCGACGGTACCGTTACGGTCACCGACGACGACGAGTGCGGTGAAGCGGAAACGACGTCCACCTTTGACGACTTTGGTGACGCGACCGATGTTGACGATCACCTCTTCGAAATCTTCTCTGTTAATGTTTTCCATTCACGCTCCCTTAAAACTTGATGCCGGCTTCGCGGAGTGCATCCGCGAAGGAAGCAACCACACCGTGGTAGAGGTAGCCGTTTCGGTCGAAGACGATGGTCTCGAGCTTGGCTGCCTTGAGCTTATCTGCCAAATCGGCAGCAACTTTTTTGACATCTTCGCGGTTAGCTTTGAGTCCCAACTTGCGGCCATCGGCGTACGCCAGAGTGGTTCCGGCATCGTCGTTGATTGCTTGCGCATAAAAGTGCTTGTTGGAGCGGAAAACGCTCACACGAGGCAGCTCAGCGGTACCGTGGATTTTACCACGTACCCGGCGCTTACGCTGGATGGCGACACGGTTTTTCTTTTTCTGAATACTTTTTAACATGTTATCGCTCCCTTACTTCGCTGCGGTCTTACCGGCTTTGCGGACAATGACTTCATCGGTGTACTTGACCCCTTTGCCTTTGTACGGCTCGGGCGGACGGAAGGCGCGGATCTCAGCAGCGGCCTGACCGACGGCCTGCTTCTCGTCCCCTTTGATAGTGATGACGTTTTTCTCCACACTCACGTTGAGTCCCTCGGGGATCGTATAGTTGATCGGATGTGAAAAACCCAGCTGCAGCTCAAGTGTTTTGCCGTTGACGGCAGCACGGTAACCGACTCCGTTGATCTCGAGCGACTTGGTGAAGCCCCTATCCAAACCAATGAAGAGGTTGTTCAGCAATGCTCGATACGTACCCCAATAGGCCGAAGACTGCTTGTCTTCACCATTGCGGGTGAGTACCACTTCCTTCTCTTTGATCTCAACATTGACACGACCGTGTGTCTCGAGACGCTTCTCGACTTTGCCTTTGGTAGCGACGATGACCGTACCGTCAAGCGTAACATCGATGCCGCTAGGGATGGAAACCGGTTCTTTACCTATTCGTGACATGTCTCCCCCTTACCAGATACTGCACAGGACTTCACCGCCTGTACCACGCTTGAAAGCTTCATCGTTGGGAAGCACCCCTTGAGAGGTCGAGACAATCAAGGTGCCGTAGCCGTTCTTGAATCGCTTGATCTCATCTTTACCTTTATAGATACGGCGACCGGGCTTGGAAATCTTCTTAAGCTCGTTGATCATGGTGCTGCCATTATCGTCGTATTTCAAAACCACTTTGATACTTTTTTTGGCACCCTCTTCGCTCACACTGTAGCCTTCAAGGTATCCTTTCTCTACCAGAATAGAAACAATTGCCTCAATGGTTTTTGAGTGCAGCAAAGTGGTGGTATCCAGTTTACGCTGTGCAGCATTTCTTATTCGAGTAAGAGAGTCTGCAATTATGTCTGTCATCATCTGTTACTCCTTGTTACCAGCTAGCTTTGCGCATGCCGGGGATGAGGCCTTCGGAGGCCATTTTTCTCAAACATACACGGCAAATCCCAAAGTCTTTGTAGACCGAGTGGGGACGTCCGCAGATGTTACAGCGTGTGTACTCACGCACCGCAAACTTAGGTGTGCGCTGCTGCTTGTTGATCATCGATTTCTTGGCCATTATTTTCTCCCTTTCGCAAACGGCATGCCCAGTTTTTCCAGCAGGGCAAACGCGGCTTTGTCTTCATCAGCACTGGTGACGATGGTAATGTTCATTCCGTGGGTCTTCATGATCTTATCGTAGACCACTTCCGGGAACATCAGTTGCTCATCAAGGCCAAAGTTGTAGTTACCGCGTCCATCAAATCCTTTGCGGGGTACCCCACGGAAGTCTTTGACGCGCGGGAGGGCAATGGAGACCAACTTATCGTAAAAGTTGTACATCTGGTTACCACGAAGTGTGACTTTGATCCCGCTCGCTGCCCCTTCACGGGCTTTGAAGCCGGCAACCGATTTTTTGGCCACGGTGATGACGGCTTTTTGACCGGCGATCAAGCTGATCGTATCGGCCATGTTCTGGATCAGTTTGTTGTCTTTGCCCTCTTCACCAGCACCGACGCTGATGACGATCTTCTCCAGTTTGGGGGTTTGCATGGGGTTCGTGATCTCCAGCTCTTCGCGGAGGGCAGGAACGATTGTCTCATATTTCTGCTTCATTCTGCTCATGATTACCCCTCGACTTTCTTGACGTTGGAGATGTGGATGGGCATCTCTTTGTTGACGAAGCCACCCTCTTTGTTGGCTTCACTTGGCTTGACCGCTTTTTTGGCGATCTTGGCACCTGCAACGATGACGGCATCTTTTTTGGTCAGCACTTGGAGTACTTCTCCGGTTTTGCCTTTGTCATCTCCGGCGATGATCAGTACCTGATCACCCTTTTTGATTTTAAATTTCTTATTCGCCATTACCATACCTCCGGTGCAAGGGAAACGATCTTCATGAATCCGGCATAACGTGCTTCACGACTGACCGGGCCAAAGATACGGGTACCGATGGGCTCTTTCTTGTCGTCGATGATCACGGCTGCGTTGTCGTCGAAACGGATCAAAGAACCGTTTTCACGCTGGATCTCTTTTTTGGTGCGCACCACGACGGCCTTGACCACTTTCCCTTTGGCGACTTTGCCGTTGGGGATCGCTTTTTTGACCGAAGCGACGATGACGTCACCCACCGAAGCGTAACGACGCTTGGAACCTCCGAGAACCTTGATGCACATGATCTCTTTGGCGCCACTGTTATCCGCAACATTCAAACGGGTAAAACTCTGAATCATTACGCCTCTCCTCTCTTGGTGATCTCAAGCAGACGGAAGTTTTTGCTCTTGGAGAGCGGGCGGCACTCGATCGCCTGGATCGTGTCGCCGACGTTGACTTCATTCTGCTCGTCGTGCACCAAATATTTCTTGAAACGCTTCACGGTCTTGTGGTAACGTGGGTGAAGCACCTTTCTTTCGACCAGAACCGTCGCCGTTTTGTCACCGGCTTTTTTGATTACTGTTCCTGATATAACTCGTTTTGGCATGCTCTACCCCTTACTTGTTTCTGGCGGCAGTCAGAGCCGTCTGGATGCGTGCGATGTCTTTTTTGGCGACGCGCAACTCGCTGGTATTGGTCAGCTGCATAGTTTTGAGCTTGGCTTTCAGCGTGAACAGCTCAAGCTTCTTTTCCTTGAGCAGGCTCTCGAGATCCGCGACGCTCTTGTCTTGAATATCAATAAATTTCATGGCTGTCCTTTGTAGAAATGATCTTAGTCTTAAAAGGAAGCTTGTGACGCGCCAGCGTGAGGGCTGCACGGGCCAACGTCTCTTCGACACCTGCCATTTCAAAAATGATACGACCGGGCTTGATGTTCATGACCCACTTCTCGACGGCACCTTTACCTTTACCCATCCGTGTCTCAAGGGGCTTTTTAGTCAGGGGCTTGTCGGGGAAGACGCGGATCCAAGTCTTACCGGTACGGTTGATTTTACGGGTCATGGTGATACGGGCAGCTTCGATCTGACGTGAGTCGATCCGTCCCGCTTCCGTTGCTTTGAGTGCAAATTCACCAAATTCGATGCGGTTCCCGCGATGCGATTGACCACGGTTGCGACCCTTCTGCTGCTTTCTCCACTTGGTTCGTTTAGGCATCAACATGATTATTCACCTCTCTTTCTGGATGGTCGGCGACCGCCTTCACGCTCTTTGGGCTCAGGCTGGATTCCTTTCTGGAGGACTTCCCCTTTGAAAATCCAGACCTTGATCCCGATGATTCCGTAGGTGGTCTGTGCTTCAGCAAAACCGTAGTCGATCTTGGCGCGGAGTGTATGCAAAGGCACACGTCCCTCAAGGTACCACTCAGTCCGTGCCATTTCCGCACCTCCGAGACGACCGGCGACTTGGATACGGATCCCTTTGGCACCCGATTTGAGAGCACCCTGGATCACTTTTTTCATCGCACGGCGGAAGGCAACACGGCGCTCAAGCTGGGTTGCCACGTTCTCAGCTGCCAACTGCGCAGACGCTTGAGGACGTTTCTCTTCTTTGATGTTGATGGCGATGTCTTTGCCCAACATCTTGACGAGTGTTTTCTTGAGTTTCTCAATGTCAGCACCCTTTTTCCCGATAATGATTCCCGGGCGTGCGGTGACGATGGTGAGACGCACTTTTTTGATCGTGCGCTCGATGATGATATTGCTCACCCCGGCATAGAAGAGCTCTTTTTTCAGATACTTGCGGATTTTGTAATCCTCAGCAATGAAGTTGGCGGCTCGATCCTTGGCTGGGAACCAACGAGACTCCCAGTTGCGGTTAATCCCAAGTCTGAGACCGATTGGATTGACTTTCTGACCCATTACGCTTCCTTTCCGTTTACGAAGTTTTTCGCATCAGCGACTGATTCACGGAAGTCACCCCTGAAGGTGTATTTCTCTTCCATCATAGCGATCTGCTCGTCGGTCATGTTGGCAACATCTTCATAGGTGAAGATCCCCTCATCGTTGAGTTTGCCTTGATAGACTTTGCCGATCCCTTTGATTTTGGTCAGATCATCACCGGCAGCATCACTCTTGGGCGCTGCTGTTTTGGCGGCAGGTTTGCTGTCACTTTTGACCTCGGCTTTGGGCTCTGCGGCTTTCGCCATAGCTTTTTCTGACTCAGCCTTTTTGGGCTCAGTTCTTTTGCTCGCTGCTTGTTTCTTATCGGCCTTCTTGGGCTCAGCTTTGGCGGCTTCGGCTGCCGGAGCAACCTCAACCAGGATGTGTGCCGTAGGCTTGATAATACGGCTGGCCGTACCCCGAGCACGGGGGCGCCAGCGCTTCATGACCGCAGCTTTGTCGACGCGGCACGACGTAATCACAACCTCTTCGGGCTCATACTCACCGTTGGCAACGGCCGATGCGATCACCTTGGCGATGATCCCGGCGGCTTTATTGGGCATGAATTCCAGCGCGGCCAATGCCAGCTCAGCATTCATCCCCTGCACTTCGCGGGCAATGAGACGGGCTTTGGTAGGTGAGACACGGACAAATTTCAGTAATGCTTTGCTCATGATTAACCTACCTTCTTCTGGACACTACCTTTGTGCCCTTTGAATGTACGCGTGGGTGCGAATTCACCCAGCTTGTAGCCGACGTGGTTTTCCGTGATGTATACCGGAACAAACTTGCGGCCATTGTGGACATTGATCGTCAGACCAATGAACTCGGGGAAGATCATCGAACGGCGTGACCAAGTTTTGATCGGCTTGGTTGACTTCTCTTCTTTGGCTTTGAGCACTTTTTTCATAAGGTGTGCATCAATAAATGGACCTTTTTTTGTTGATCTTGCCATGGGAGCCCCTTATTTCTTTCTTCGTGAGATGATCAGCTTGTCGCTGGACTTCTTCTTGCGGGTTTTGTAGCCTTTCGTAGGCATACCCCAAGGAGAGACCGGGTGACGACCGGAGTTGGTTTTACCTTCACCACCACCGTGTGGGTGATCGATCGGGTTCATTGCCGAACCACGGGTCTGAGGACGGATACCGAGGTGACGACTGCGACCAGCTTTTCCGATGACGATGTTGGAGAAGTCTTCGTTGCCCACAGTCCCGACGGTTGCCAAACACTCACCGAGGATGTAGCGCATCTCGCTCGAAGGCAAACGGAGAGAAACGTACTTGCCGTCCCGTCCCATGATCTGAGCATAGCCGCCAGCGGAGCGGGCGATCTTGCCGCCCTGTCCGGGGTTCAACTCGATATTGTGAACCAGCGTTCCGACGGGGATGTTTTTGAGCTTCATGGTGTTGCCGGGCTTGATATCGAGACCGCTCTCGGCTGCCATGATCTTGTCACCCACCTTCAAGCCCTTGGGCTGAAGGATGTAGCGGCGGTCACCGTCGGTATACTTGACGAGGCAGATGCGGCAGTTGCGGTACGGATCGTACTCGATGGTTGCCACGGTGCCCTCGACGCCAAACTTGTTACGTTTGAAGTCGATGATCCGGTAGAGCTTCTTGGCTCCGGCTTGCTTGTGACGCGATGTGATGCGACCGTTGTGGTTACGTCCGGCGTGAGCAGGAAGCTTCTTGAGCAGGGCACGGACGCTGGCTTTGGCCGTGATGTCGCCGCTGTCAAGGTTGGTCATGTAGCGTCGGCTGGGGGTGGTTGGTTTATAGGTTTTAATTGCCATACTGTTCTCCCTTATACCGCGAGGCTTTCGATTTTGGCATCTTCGGGGAGCTTGACGTAAAATTTCTTACTGTCCGGGCGCTTCCCTTCGATCCCTTTGAATCGTTTCACTTTGCCGTTCATTCGCAGTGAGTTGACACGCAATGGCTTGATGCCAAAGTACTCACGGAACACCTCTTTGAGTCCGTTCTTGGTCATGCGGGGAGTGGTCTGGACGACGAGGATACCCTCTTCTTGAAGGTCCAAACTCTTCTCGGTGTACATGATCGATTTGATATCGGTAATGTCTGCCATCTTACGCCTCTTTCGTCAATTGTTCAAATACGGCTTTCTCGATCACGATCGCGTGGTACGCGGCGGCGAGGTATCCGTTGAGCTCGTTGGGCTCGATCAGGTACGTCTGCTGAAGGTTGCGGAACGCCAGGAACGTCTGGTCATCGATCATCTCTTTGACGACGAGGATGTCCCGCTGCTTGAAGCTCTCAACAAACGCTCTGGCGTCTTTAGTCTTGCCTGACTCGATGGCGATCGAATCGACGACGAAGAGACGCTCATTGGCGGCCAGATCAGCCAGCGCGTGCATCAGTGCGAGGCGCTTCTGCTTTTTGTTGACCTTCTGCGTGTAATTACGCTCGGTTGTCGGGCCAAAGACCACACCCCCGCCACGGTAATGCGGCGCACGGATCGATCCCTGACGGGCACGTCCGCCTCCCTTTTGTGCGAAAGGCTTCTTGCCCCCACCGCTGACAGCGGAGCGGTTCTTGACCTGAGCACTGTTGGCACGCAGACTGGCTGCGTACGACTTGCAGTAGAGGTAGAGGTTGTGCGGATGCACTTCCAGGAAACTCTGCGGGAGGTCGCTTGTTTTGATTACGGTTGCATTACTCATTTAACAATCCTTACCAGGCCTCGTGCACCCTTGTGTCCGGGTACGGCTCCCTTGAGAACCAGGATGCCATTTTCGGCATCGTACGAAAGCACTTCATTTTTCACAGTCACCTGTGTGTTGCCGTATTGACCCGGCATTTTACGACCTTTCTGGACGCGGCCCGGCCACTCGGCGTTACCGATCGAACCGATCCGACGACCAAAACGGTGTCCATGCGATCCCGGACCGCCGCTGAAGCCGTGACGTTTCATACCACCTTGGAAACCACGTCCCTTGGTCTTGAACGATGTTTTGACAACGGAAGCCTCAGCCAAAGGTGTCGTATCCAGCTCACCCGCTTCGGTGCCCTCAGCCACTTCGAGGGTCATAAACTTGTTGAACGCCTTGTCGATGCCGAATTTCTTCTGTTGCCCTTCGATGGAGGCGTTGATCTTTTTGCTGCTGTTATAAGCGACGAGGGCTTTGCCGTCTTCGCGTACTTCGCAGACCTTGGTCTCGATCACTTTAAGCAAGGTGACGGGAACAGCGGGAACATTGATAGTACGGCTCATGCCGATCTTCTCTACGATAAATTCCATTCCTGTACTCCTTACTTGTCCATAGACCGAATTTCGACTTCGACTTCCGGAGCGAGGTCCAACTTCATCAACGAATCGATGGTGTCGGAGGTCGCGGAGACAATGTCGATCATGCGGGCATGAATACGAATTTCAAACTGCTCTCGGCTGTCTTTGTTGATGTGCGGTGAGCGCAGTACGGTGTAGCGCTTGATCTTGGTCGGCATGGGGATGGGACCGCGGATCTCAGCACCGGTGCGCTTGACAGCGTCGACGATGGATGCGACGGATCGATCCAAAACACGGTGATCATAAGCTTTCAGCTTCAATCTGATTTTTTCCATTGTTACCCTTTAAAGAACTCGTTGGTTACTCCAACATATTTTTTGAGGTGCCCTGTGAATGGGGAGGGAGATTATACCGAAACGCTCTTCAATCCCCCTTGACATTTTTTCTGCTTTGGGTACAATACTCAAAATTCATTTCCTTCCAAGGAGGAAAGATCGTGCATCTTCTCGAATCCTTTTCCACTGTCCAGGTGCAAAACACCACCTTCTCCCCCCGCAAACTCACCCTACCCGATACGGGATCGTTCCACCTCTACGGCGCACGGGGCGTGGGCAAAAGCACCCTCGTGATCGATTATCTCCAGTCACTCCCTGAGGAGTCGTGGCTCTACCTCGACTGTCAGGACCCCATCTTCGCCCTCGAGGACATCGACAGCGACCACCTCAGCGCCTTTCTCGAGGAGGAGAGGATCACGACACTGGTACTCGATCACTATTACGACGGCTTTCTCGAGGCACTGCCCGAGATCGAACAGCTCATCGTCGTCTCCCGCACAATCCAACCGCAGCTGTCTCTTCCCTCTTATGAACTCTATGGGCTGGATTACGAAGAGTTCCTCTCCTTTGACGCCAGCCACACCCCCACCACGAGCTTCAACCGCTTCCTCAAGGTCGGCACCCTTCCGGCGATGGCGCAGCGGGAGTTGACGGCGCTTGACACGACGCTGCGACCGTTTTTTTTCGCCTCGTTCGATGAAGACGAGAGCCGGATGATGCTCATCCTCGCCCGCTATCAGGGGCACAGGGTGACGACCCACCAGCTCTACCGTTATGCTCGCGAATATTTTCGGATCTCCAAAGATCGGGTGTACAGTACCGTCAAGCGCTTCGAGGAGGAGAAGTTGATCTTCTTCATCGAGGATGTCGAGGGGAAGGGTGCACGCAAAATGATCCTCTACGACTACGCGCTGGCTCGCTACCTCAGCAAGGAGCAGCCCTTCCCCGTCACCTTCGACGCCCTCATTGCGCTGGCACTCATCAAGCACGGCTTCTCGTTTGTCACCACCGGAAACCGGGGCTACCTTCTGGATGACACCCTCATCCTCCCGGCTCCCTTCGACACCGAAGAGCAGGCCTGGAAGTACATTTACAGCCGCGTCAACCTCTACCGCAAGCTCACCGTCACTCACGTCTGGATCATCACCGTCTCCAACCGCTTCACATTTACACTGAGAGATATTACGTTTGAGGGGATTCCGTTTTATGAGTGGAGTATTGTCAATGAGTAGAGGACGTCAGTACATCACCCAGACCCACAACCTCAATCCCATAACTGCGTTTGTGAATCCCTTTGTCCTCCGTCACAAACACATTGCACCCATGCTTGATCGCGCATTGTATCTGCAATAGATCCTCGAAATCTATCTTCTCATTGTTCGCACATGCTTTCTGGTAGATCTTCAAACTCACATCCAGACTGTCTGTAAAGCTGCAGAGTTCAAAGTTGGACTTGAGCCCATCAAAAAATCGTGAGAGGGTCTCGCAGCTCGTGCCGTTTCTGGAAGCGATGTACTCAATGGTTGTCAAAATATTTTCACTGATTGCTAGGCGCGTGTACTCTTGACAGATGATTTCGTAAGCCGAGACGGCTTTTGCATGGTTGGGTCTCTCAGGCAGGAGGATGTCGAGCAGGATATTGGCATCGAGAAATATTTTACTCATACTTCTCTGCCTTGATGGCTTGATGAGATTTGTCCGCGATCTCAGAGCCCTCGCCAAACGCTCCGACGAAATCCAGCATGGCTTTTTTTCTCTGCTCTATTTTCTTTTGCTCTTTTTCTTTCAAAAATTCCAGGACACTATCCGCATACTCTTGTGTGACAAAAAGCCCTTTTTGGGTCTTGCTCTTCTTGTCCAACAGCATCAGCACATCAGCAGGCACATAACCTCGGGTAAAATCACGGAATGAGACTTGCTGGATTGTCATGGTTGATCCTTATTGTCATTTTTAGTTTTA